>CAZQCO010000042.1:0-31870 GCA_964592225.1 uncultured Bacteroidales bacterium | reverse complement strand
AACTTCCTATAGCCAAAGTCAAGCCCTGTTAATAACTTGGTATACACACAAAAAAGTCGGGTGATAAGTCCGGCTTTTCCCCTAATGTCTAATTAAATCTCAATTATCATTTCCAAATATCAAACAGATAACCCTTAATTCCATTTTTGGATAAAAAGTAACCCTCGGTGAGAAAAAAATTTGAAATTTGAAGTTGGGGGTCGGAAGTTTGGGCAAACCAAAGAAAGTACATGTGATTTAGGTAACTACCGGTAAAGAAATTTCAGATTTTAATTCCGGATTTTGTATTGTTCCATTTAATCTCCGCCACCCTCCTGCTCATGATCGCGCCTGCTTTTAGAAAATAGTATTGCATTAACAAAAATAAGAAAGCTTTACGTTTTAGGTAAAGCTTTTTACTGGTGATCCCGGCGCGATTCGAACGCGCGACCCACAGCTTAGAAGGCTGTTGCTCTATCCAACTGAGCTACGGGACCTTATTTTTACTATTTCATTATCCGGCGGTTTTGGCTCATTAGTGAACCTCACCTGCCCCGGCTTGATTTTTCACTCTCTTTCACCATCCGAAGCTTTAGCGAAGGATGGTATCCAATTCCTGTCTGCCGGTTTAACTGCTTTTGGCAGTCAGGCAGGCTATGAGACCCGATAATAAAAAACCGTTCACATGGAACGGCTGCAAATTTATAAAATAATTCATCTTCGGAAAACTAATCCATTTAATTAAAGACAACAGAAAAGAAAGGAAAGCACCTAAGCTTTATTGCGTATGGTAAGAACTCCCATCTGGTTAATTCCTGCAATTTCAAAAGGCTTTTTAACAACGCTGTATTTAACTTTTTTACCCTTTATCTCACGCTCTTCAGTATACTTTTTTTCACCCTGATCCAACACCTCAAGATCCATCTTATGTTCGGCCTGATAAATTTTACTTCCGAGTAGTTCATGATCAGTTTTTCCAATAATCCTTTCTGATGAAAGACCGTAATATTCAGCACCCTCAGTGTTGGCCAGATGAATTACACCATTCGGGTCTTTTAGTATATATCCGCCCGGAATAGCATCCAGTAAATTTTTCAGTAATCCTCGGGAATTATCAATAACCAGTTGCATTTCGCGGGTTCGTTTTTCATCATCCTGCCTTAACCGGGCCAGTTCTTCCTGTGTGGCCTGCATCTCTTCCATGTTTTGTCTCATTTCCTCTTCCTGTTGTGAAATTTCTTCGGCCCTGCGGTTTGATTCTTCCAGCAGGGTGGTTGTTCGCATATTCAATCTTACACTTACAAAAGTACCTGCAATGCTATCCGCTACTCTATTAATAAATTCAATCTGGTGTTCGGTAAACTCATTAAATGAGGCTATCTCAATCATACCTATAACATTTTCATCAATCATCAGCGGTACAATGTACAGGCATTTGGGTACCTCATGTCCAAGGCCCGAAGTGATCTCAATATAATCATCGGGGATTTGTTTCAGAAAGATCGGTTTCTTTTCCAGGTAACATGCTCCCAGCAATCCTTCCCCAATTTCCAGCGTTTTTTTATGGTATTTGCGTCTGTCGTAGGCATAGCCTGCAAGCAATTCTATGCTTTTTTCCGATTCCTTGTCGCCTTCTACAAGAAATATCCCTCCAACACTGGAATCGAGGTAGTGAACTAAATTTTCAATCAGTGAATAGCCCAGTAATTTAATATCGTTAGTATTCTTACGCAACAGATCGTTAAATTTCGCAATTCCGTCATTAACCCAGTTTCTGATTTCGTCCTCCCGGGTGCGGGCTTCGTGTTCATCGCGCGACTGGATCAACGTATCTTTCAATACATTCAGCGATTTACCCAGACCGTCACGCTCGCTAAGAAGGTCGAAATTATAATTGTAGTTACCGTCACTCATTTCCAGTGCAAATTCTTCGGCATTATTGATACGTTTTCTGAGTTTATTGTAGGCATTAATAGTATCACCCAGTTCGTCTCTGGTCTCACTTTCAATATCCTTGACTTTCTCTCCGCTGTGCAGTAAATGGATCCCTTCGAATAATCTTTTCAAACGTTGTGTAAATGACCGTCCCACAGCACGAACAACTAAGAATGATACATATAATATAATAAGTGCGAAAAGGAAATATAATCTCAATTGATTTCTGAAAGGTTGTACCACCTCCCTGCGATCGATTTTAGAAACCAGAAATAAGTCGTCATGATTATTAAGTTCCAATCTTTTGGAACTTGCCAGTACTTTTTTATCCAGGTAATCTTTAAATTGAATATTACCTTCCGAGAGCAGTAAATTTTTATATACAATTGAATATTTTACCAGCATGGCCATATTGCCAATCTTACTATATTGAGCAATTACCTTGCTCTCTTCTCTTCCTTTCAGTTTTGTAAATTCTTTTATGAAATTAGCACTTTCCACCAGGAAAGGTTTGGGACTGTTTCTGAGCTTCAGATCGGATCCGATAACTGTAAATTCTAGCGTACTTTCATCACCCGGGAGAGAATCATCATAAAGCAACGATTCGAGAATATCAGTTCCATACTGCACAATCAAAATGGCAGCCACCTGGCTATTGGTGTAAACAGGTACCGATACGAAAGCAACAGGGTCATCACCTGCAGGCATATAATTTGCATAATCACTCATAAATACTTTATTCTTCCCCGATGAAATTGCCACATGGAAAGCCTCAGCAAGTTTACTGTCCTTGAGTTCACTCTCAAAAAGATTAACTCCAAAATCAGTATTTTTCTGAGCAGAGTATACCACATACCCCGATTTAGGATCGACCAAATAAAGATCGCTGGCATCAATTTTTTTTCGCAATTCGTTCAGATATGAATGATAGCTGCCATGTGTCTGGGAGTATGACGAATAATCGGTGTATTTGCTATATGCTTCTTTCTGTCCGATAGGTTTTGGATTTTCATAAATAAACAGATACTGACTCACGATACTTCTCGCATCCGATGGCACATAATCCATGATGTTATCGGCAGAAAGCGGCGATTGATCAGCCACTGCTCCGGTATAAAATTCTGTAAGCTGTTGTGTCAATACCTTCAGTTGATCCTTATTGAACAAATCGTATTTATCCTGAGAAAGAGAGGTAAAGGCCGATATAAATGCTTCTCCCGCCGACTCCACTTGTTCCAAATCTGACATTTCGCTAAGGTTTTCTTCTATGCCTTTCAAACGCATTTCTAATGCCGATGTCTTGACATAGGTAAGCTCTTCAAGCATACTGCGGGATTCTCTGATCAAAGTTCCGGATAGGGTTCTTAATCCCAGTGTAAAGAATAATAGTATTATCAAAAGAACAATTCCAAGAGAAAGAACCAATATTTTGGAAGTAAAATTGAAATTTCGGGGATCAATCTTGTTGAGAAAACCTAATTTGACATTCTCCATAATTTGCACATTTATGGCAATTTATACATTTTTATTCGACAAGCGATAAACTTTATTTTAACCTCATGTCGATATTGAGATCAATTTAGTAAAAAAAAATGTTTTTTTAATAGAAATGCCCATGAGCGAAAGGAAGTTTATCAACCATCGCAAATTATGCCACACCGCTTCGCCATTCGTTGCAACATCATGGCAGTTGAAAATAGTATATTTACCCGATATTTTTGCCTCATGAGCCAGTCAATAAATCGTAATCTCACATTACTCTTCCTGATCAAAGTTTGTAAATGGTTCATGCTTTACATGCCGGTTGTGAAATTATTCTATGCAGAAAACAACCTGGATGATTTCGATTTATTTTTTCTCCATGCCGTATATTCAGCTATAATTTTTTTGGTAGAAGTGCCTTCGGGTTATCTGGCCGATGTCTGGGGAAGAAAATATTCTATGTTACTTGGCCTGTTCCTGGGGATAATTGGCTTTACCTTCTATTCCTTCACAGCCGGTTTCTGGGGTTTTCTTCTGGCCGAGATTGCACTGGGTATTGGGGAGGCTTTTATCTCCGGAACCGATTCTGCGCTACTTTACGATACGCTGCTGCAACAAAAAAAGCAGGAAAAGTACATCAGGTTCGAAGGAAGAATTACGGGTGGAGGAAACCTGGCCGAAGCTATTGCCGGAGTTGTTGTGACCCTATTGGCCCTGAATACTTTACGCGGATATTACTACCTGCAGACACTACTTACTGTAGTGGGATTTATTGCCGCCTGGTTCCTGATCGAACCAAAAATTCATACCCATGAGCGCGAAATCAGCTGGAAAGCTATTCTACATATTGTTAAGGATACCCTCTGGCACAATCCTGTTCTAAGTCGTTATGTGGTCTTTTCAGCTATCATCGGATTTTCCAGCCTTACGATGGCCTGGCTGGCTCAGATTTTTCTTTACCAGGCTCATGTACCGTATACCTATTTCGGAATAATCTGGGCGGTGCTTAATGGTATGGTTGCACTGGGATCGATACTTTCCCACCGTATCGATTCCGTTTTAGGCAGGAAACTATCCCTGATCTACATCCTGTTTTTTCTCTCCGCTGGATATTTTGTGGCTTCAGGAACCATCTCACTTTTGGGTATTATTTTTCTACTGGTTTTCTATTTTGTCCGGGGTACGGCACATCCCATCCTCAAAGACCGGATACAAACGTATACAACTTCCGATGTCAGAGCAACAGTACTATCGGTCAGAAGTCTTATAATCCGGATCATGTTTGCTCTATTGGGCCCTGTAATTGGCGTGATCACGCAAAAAATCAGTCTTTCGTTTGCATTGTTTATTTCGGGCAGTATTATTTTTGTTCCCGGTTTATTCCTGATCATAGTCATCTATCGAAAGAAAAAGAGCTGACAGAAACAGAATTTTGTATTTTTAAATTATGAAATCCATACCGCTATCGGCACCTGATTTCTTAGTGAAAAAGGGGAAACTGCTTCCTTTCATCATCCTGTTGATCCCCTTTATTCTGTATTTTAATACCCTTTTTAACCGGTATGCCCTTGACGATTCTATAGTGATTACCGATAATGTCTTTGTTAAAAAAGGATTTGCCGGAATTAAAGACATTTTTACCACCGATACTTTTACCGGGTTTTTTAAAAAAAAGAAGGACCTTGTTCAGGGGGGAAGATACCGGCCCTTATCAGTCGGCACCTTTGCCGTTGAATATGCATTCTGGGGATTAAAACCTGGTATCTCCCATCTTATAAATATTTTGATTTATAGTCTGTTGTGCCTCATACTTTTCAAAACATTACAACAAATTCTTCTGTTTATCGGTTCAGATCAGAAAAGTGTACCGGTAGCATTTCTGGCAACGCTAATCTATGCTACCCATCCGGTTCATACCGAAGTAGTAGCCAATCTGAAAGGAAGGGATGAATTACTGGCTGTTTTATTTCTGCTCTTATCGCTGTTGTTTTTCATTCGATATATCGAAACATCATCTTATAAAACAGCAATAATGGCCGGAATAATGCTGTTTATTGCACTCCTTTCCAAAGAAAATGCCCTGATCGTTATCCCCATCGCCATTTTGTTACTGCTGATGAAAAACTCTAAGATACCTTTAGGCAGAGCGCTCCTGGGATTAACAATACTGTTGATAGCTACCCTGACTTATATTGGCATCCGGTTCAATGTTATTGGAGGATTTTCAGGTATTGAATCGACCGAACTTATGAATAATCCGTTCCTGCATGCCGGTCATCAGCAAAAAACACCTACCGTATTATATACTCTTTTAGTGTATATCAAATTACTTATTTCCCCTCATCCCCTTACCTACGATTATTACCCATACCACATTACTTTACATGCCTGGAACGATTTGTGGGTGCTTCTCTCACTGAATCTTCACTTGCTCCTGTTAATTCTTGGGCTACTCAGTATTAAGAACAATCGTATCCTCACATTTGGTATTTTGTTTTATTTTATCACACTGCTGCCTGTTTCAAATCTGCTGGTAAATATCGGGAGTTTTATGAACGAGAGGTTTTTATTCCTCCCGTCCATCGGATTTGCCCTGCTGGCCGGATCATTTTTCTTGTGGCTCTATTCTTTTTCCGGGAAAAGATGGATGGCAAACATATCAACCGGATTTCTACTAGTGGTACTCTTTGCATTTTCAATCAAAACGATTACCAGAAACACCCAGTGGAAAGATAATTACACACTGTTTACACACGATGTTAAAATATCGAAAAACAGTGCAAAAGGAAACCTCACAGCAGGTGGTGCACTATTGGAGAAAGCCCAGGTGACTTCGAACCAGGCTGAAAAAGAACAAATGTTATCGTTGTCGATAGTCTATTTAAACAAATCACTGAGTATATATCCGCAATATGTCGATGCATTACTATTGCTGGGAAACGCCCATTATGAACTCAATAAAAATATTCCTGAAGTCTTGGTTCAATACAAAAAATTGTTCTCACTCTCACCCGGTCACGAGCTTGCAATAAGTAATTTGAAAAAAATGTTAGCAGCAACAGAAAATCCAGACTATAGAAAAACAGGGTACAAGTATTTATTGAACATGATTCCTAATGATTTTGATGTGAATTACCAGTTGGGAGTAACCTATGGCAAAATGCTGGGACAGCTTGATAGCTCAAAAATATTTCTCAGGCAAGCCTTAATCGTACGTCCTGAGAGCAAGATTGTTAATCGCGATCTGGGCGTTGCCTATGCTATTAGCAGACAATATGCAGAATCGCAACCCTATTTTGAAAAAGTACTTCAACTCGATCCTGAGGATCCGGATAATTATATCAACCTGGGCATTACCTACCAGAATCTGGGCAGAACGACCGATGCCAAAGCCCTGTTCGAAAAAGCCGGGGAATTGAAAAAATCGAATAAATAGGATGTTTTAAAAAATTGAACAGTTTTTCATCTTTAAATTTGGTTTATTTTATAAACTTATTTATATTTGTACTGTGTTTATAATTTAAATTTAAAACCATGGAACCAAAAAAGAAAAATTTAAGTCCTGAAGAAAGTTTGTCACTCATTTCCGAAATGATAAACAATGTAAAGGGAGAGTTTCAACAAAATGCATTTTATTTTCTGCTGTGGGGTTGGACCATTGCCCTGGCAAGTGTAACTCATTTTATAATTATTCTGATACTGGTGCGGCATGAGTTGTTTGATAAGATCGGACTCATGAGTTTTATTAATTGGGGCGTATTTGTTTTGGCAGGTATAATTATACAATACAGCCACATCGCCAAAAATCCTGTCAGAGCCAAGAGTTTGTATAACCGCTTCTTTAAGATCATGTGGCAGATAGCAGGATTGACCATTATAGTTGCCGCTTTTATATGTCTGAAATTTAATATATATCCCACTCCAATGATTCTTGCTATTACAGGTATGGCGACTCTAATAACGGGTATTGTTATCCGGTTTACTCCCCTCATACTGGGAGGAGTCTTGTTTTTCCTTGCCTCACTTATAAGCACATATTTTTTATATGAATATAGTTTGTTGGTTTGTGCTGTTGTTATTATTCTGGGTTATATTATTCCGGGTTATTTATTAAGAAAAACAAAATCGAACCGTGATGTATAAAGATCTGGATCCATTACTGCATTCACAATTGCGGCTGGCTATAATGTCTGTGCTTATTGGGCTGGAAGAAGCTGAATTTACCTATATTAAAGAACAAACCGGAGCAACAGCAGGCAATCTGAGCATTCAGTTAAATAAACTGAAGAATGCCGGTTATATTGAAGTAACAAAAAGATTCAAAGGAAATTATCCGCAGACTCTTTGTCGTATTACCCGTTTGGGAATAAAAAGATTTCAGGAATACGTCGATAATTTAAAGGAATATCTTAAAGCTTCCGGAAAACCTAAATAATCATCCGAACAACCTGAAACACTCAGGTTATCATATGGTTGCCGGACTATAAAAGAGTTTTCTATGTGTAATAATGAAATTTACTGAGATATCTCTTCTATGGAAAACCGGCCTTAAAACCGAATCACAGGAAAGAAAACTAAAAATATCAGATAGACCAGATAAAGGGATAGAAAGATGCCTCCCTCCCATCTTTCAATTTTACGGCCTTTTCCGGTAAATATAAATACAAAAAGAAGCAAGCCTGCCAATAAATTCACCAGCATATCGCTGATTGAACTTGTTGAAACCAGTATGGGATTTACGGTAGCCGATAATCCCAATATCAGGAATATGTTGAAAATATTGGAGCCGACTATGTTCCCAAGGGCAATATCGATATTCTTTTTCCGGGCAGCAGCTACCGATGTTGCCAGTTCGGGGAGTGAAGTGCCGATGGATAGAATTGTCAGTGAAATAATTCTTTCGGTAATTCCTATCGTCCTGGCAATAGCCACTGCGCTTTCTACAATAAACCTTCCTCCTACTACGAGCATGACAAGACCTAATATGATAAATAAAATAGATTTCGACAAAGAATAATTCTTAACCATAATTTCTTCCTCAAATTTGCCCGATTTCATCATCTGACTATTGTAAACAAGAAAAATTATAAAGAAGAAAAGGCATAGAATACCTTCTATCCTCGATATGCTGTTTTCGGCACCATGATCAAGCAAAACATCGCCAGCAGTAATTAAAACTACCAATGCGGCCATAAAACTCAAAGGAATTTCAATCCAGGTAGTATTGGTTTTTACACCTATGGGATAAAATAATGACGAAATTCCCAGTATAACCAATACATTAAAAATATTGCTGCCAATAACATTACCCAGCACAATGTCCGAATTATGTTTGACTGAGGCAAACAGGTTCACAGCAAGTTCGGGAGCTGAAGTACCAAAAGCTACAATAGTGAGGCCAATAACAATACTGGGAATATTAAGCCGCTTTGCCAGCGACGAAGCACTATCGACTAAAAGATTTGCTCCATAAATAAGAAGCAGAAAGCCTGCAATAAGAAGAAGGAAATTAAGCATCGCTTGTTTTTCTCAAAATTATACAAGAAAACTTAATCCGTCGTAGGCAATATGAACATTGCCGGGCAATTTTTTTACTTCTTCGGCGTGCAAGCCGAAAGAGTGACTAAGATGTGTCAGGTATGCCTGCTTCGGCGACAATTCAGCAATCAGATCCAAAGCTTCCTGCAGGTTCATGTGCGATACATGTTCCTCCTTTCTTAGCGCAGCTACAATCATCACATCAAGATTGCGCAGTTTTTCCTTCTCCTCATCAGGAACTGTTTTCAGATCGGTTAGGTAGGCAAAATTCCCAAACCGGAATCCGAATACGGGCAATTTATGGTGTAATATTCTTACAGGCAGAATAGAAATCCCCTCAATATGGAATAATTGATTCTCAATCAAATGCATTTGTATTTGAGGAATTCCGGGATATTTATAATCGGCAAATATATAGGCATACTCACGTTGTATAGCTTCCTGAACCCGTTGCTCGGCATATACATCGATATGTTTTCGCATCCTGAAGTTAAACGCCCGTACATCGTCTAATCCTGCAACATGGTCTTTATGTTCATGCGTAAAAAGAATCGCTGTCAGATTTTTGACCTCCTCCCTGAGCATTTGCTGTCTGAAATCGGGACCCGTATCGATTACAAATAATTTATCGTCGACTTCCACCATCACCGAGGTTCTTAATCGTTTATCGCGCGAATCCTTAGACCTGCATACTTTACAATCGCACGCAATTACCGGAATCCCTTGAGAAGTACCACTACCCAGTACTGTTACCTTAATTTTTTTATTCATCTTACACAAAGATATTGATTCGGCTTTGTTACACAAGGAACCGATCCCTCAGAACTGATTTCTTACAAAAGTGTTTTTCATCAAAAGCTATATCTTTGATCTGAAACAAAAGGACTATGGCCGGCAAATTATACCTGATACCCTCGACTATAGGTGATGCACCTCCCAAAGAAGTTATACCATCATACATAACTACTATTATTAATAGTATTAACCAATACATTGTTGAGAATGAACGCACGGGCCGAAGAATGTTAATTAGTCTGGGATTGAAAACACCTATTGAAAACCTGTCCTTTTTCATCCTTAATAAACATACCGACCGCTCCGAACTACCAGGTTTTCTTGAATCGGCATCCGGAGCGGATATTGGTCTGTTATCTGAAGCCGGTGTACCCGCCATAGCTGATCCGGGAAGCGATGTAGTTTTAATGGCTCATCAGCGAAATATGGAGGTAATACCATTAGTGGGTCCATCATCTATTTTACTGGCCATGATGGCATCGGGATTAAACGGTCAAAATTTTGCTTTTATTGGTTACCTTCCTGTTAAATCGAATGAACGAATCCAAAAGATCAGGCAACTGGAAAAACAATCGCTTTCAGAGAATCAATCACAAATCTTTATTGAAACTCCTTACAGGAATAACAAACTTATTACGGATATATTAAAAACCTGTTCCGGTAATACCCTGCTTTGTATTGCTACCGATATTACATCGGAGAAAGCAATAATAAAAACATTAACTATTGCTCAATGGCGAAAAATAAACAGGGATATAAACAAGCATCCCTCCATATTCATTCTTCATAAAAAGCAGTGAATAAAAAACCCGGAATTAATCCGGGTTAAATCTTCTAAGACTGATCACTAACGATATTCTGATTTTTTATAATCATCCAGCGTGATTGTATAGTGCAATGGCATTGAAGGGGGTACGATATAAATTCCAACATAAGGATGCAAAAAGCCATCAGTTCCATAGGCGTACTCGGCAGGAGATATAACTTCCCGGCTTTCTCCAAGTTTCATTTCAAATATTGCATCGTTTACGATAGCTGTAATTGGAAACATGATATCTCCCATTGCAAATGTAATATTATCCCCGCTTTCGTTTATCGGAAAAAACTGCCTCCCGGGGAAAGCATCAACATAGGCAGTATCGGTTTCAACATAGTAACCATGCAGATTAATTGTAACCGAATCACCAATTTCCAAATCGGGTATTGAATCTCCTTCGTCAGTAATTTTATAATAGGCACCGGAATCTCCCGAAATTGAATCATTTAGTGATATTCCAAGCGAATCCATATACACATCAAACTGTTCATTATTGTAATCTTCAAGATTGTTAAAGGCACGATAAACCGATACCTCATAAACAAGGGGTTCATAGTTTAAAAAAGCCTGATCGTGCGGAATAAGTATAACAGCACTGCTACCCTCCGGTATATGTTGAATGGCTTTATAAAAACCCGGAAAAGTTTGATTGACCTTCATACGAATAGGGCCATAAACCACATCGCTTCGGTACAAGTCATATTCATCCGCATCTTCTTGTCTTGTGACGTCAAAAACCTCCAGATTGGAATTTAAGCCAACATAATCAAGTACAACGTAACCCGTTTCATCGGGTTTCATAACATCATTAGTAAGGGTATCGGGCATATAGGTGAAATGGACATAAATATTATCTCCTATATTTTCATCCTCTGTAATTCCATAATATGCCTTTAATGTCCTGAAGGCATTATCGTGATCAGTCAAACGTTCTTCTGCATCATCTTTAAAACATGAACTTGCTAAAATAGTTGCCAGACCAATAAAAAATACATTAATTAATTCTCTCCTGATTTTCATTTGAATAGTATTATTTTTTTTATATATATACAGTACTCAGTTATTGATGCAAAACATTATCAAATGGTTGCTTCAATATTTAATTAATTGCGATTATTTCTACTTCAAAAATTAAAGATGTAAAAGGGGGTATAATCCCGGTTGAGGAACCTTCAGTACCAAAAGCAAGATTGGAGGGTAAAATAAATAATGATTTCTCCCCTTCTTTCATCATTCCTATGGCTTCTTCCATACCCGCTACAACCTGCCACTCGGTACCATAAACAAACTGAAAAGGTTGTTTTCGACGAACGGTGGAATCAAAGAACTTCCCATTTAAAAATCGTCCTTCATAATTTACTGTTACCGTATCGCCTTTCTGGACTTTCCTTCCCGTACCTTCTTTTAAGCAAAAGTAGTATAATCCGGATTTAGTAGGCTGAACCGGTAGTTCTTCTTCACGTAAAAATTGCTGAAGAATTACTTTCTCATAGTCACCAAAATCCTCAATCCAGTTAAGGAAAGCTTCCTTTTCCCGGTTATATTCCTGCTGGGTTTGGATTTCAATAATATCCAGTTTTATTTTCATCATATCCCCTTGCGCAAGATATTCCGGTAAAGAGGTTGCAAGTGTCTTGGTAAAAAATTCGTCTGCCGAAATAATAAAAGTTGCACTTTCATCCTGGGCTAACATTCTGAAACATGCTTCTACTGAACCCTTTGCCTTGCTTCTATTAAGCTGCAATTTTCTGCGTCCCTCAAAAAAAACAGAATCATCCATTGTTGCATACTGAATATCGGCAGTAATGTAATCACTAAACATAGCTTTCCGATTCGATTCCCCTAATTTGTGAAGTTGAAAATATACTCCCTCTTTACCTCTTGAGAAGCCAGGATATTTAGAATTCTGACTACAAGCTGTTAGCAGAAGAACGGTGATTAGAATGAAAATATTCTTCATGAGTTTATTCTATTTTAGTCAATCGATAATACCTCGATATCGTATACAATTATTGCTCTTGGCGGTATTTTATTTCCGTCGCCAGGTAAGCCGTAAGCCAAATGGGGTGGTAAAATAAATTGTGCTTTTCCACCCGCATTGAGCATGAGTATCCCTTCCTCCAAACCCGATTCGACACCGCCCCTTCCAATGGAAAAAGTTTTTACTCCATCAACAGTGGAGTTATAGCATTCTGTACCATCCAGCAGGCTTATTTTAAAATTGATAGTAGCCATTTGACCTTCTTTTGCAGCATTCCCATCTCCTTTTTCAATGATGTTGTACCAGAGACCCGTTTCCGATTCATGCATGTTCAGTTCATGTCTTTCATTATATCCTTTAATCAATTGCCGGTCCTTTCGGACTAAAATTTTATTTACTTCTATCAAATTTGTTTTAGTTACAGCAGACTCTTCTTTCGAACCGGATGGTCTTTCTTTCTTACATCCTGTCAGCATAATGATGATCAATACCAGGGATACAGCTTTATATCTAATCAGAAAGCAATTCATCTTTATATGAGGGTAACAAGTTTACAAATTTATCGACGGTTTTTGGTAATGATTCATATAATTCTCCACCTGAGGCATTCCTATGTCCACCGCCATTAAAATGATCTGTGGCAATTTTATTCACTTCAAAATTTCCTTTCGACCGGAACGAAATTTTCACCATATCCTTTTTTTCGATAAATAATACGGAGAAACGTATACCTTCAATGGAAAGCGGAAGATTAACGAAGCCTTCACCATCGCCAACTTTGAAATGATAATCTCTCAGTTCCTGTTGAGTCAGCGTTATATAAGCAGTCCGGTATTCCGGTAAATGTACCAGTTTTTTATCGAGACAGTATCCCATCAGACGCATGCGATTGTACGAGAAATTATTATAAATACGATCGTATATATAATCCTTGTTGATACCACATGTGAGCAATGAAGCCACTTTATTAAAAGTAAGCGGTTGTGATGAATTAAAGCTGAAACATCCCGTATCAGTCAAAATACCGGCAAATATACAACTGGCAATATCTTCATCTATTGAGGAAATTAGGCCGAGCTCTCCTATAAAGTCGTAAATAAGTTCAGCGGTAGAACTTGATCGCGGATCGGAAATGGTGAGATCGGCAAAATCCTGTGGAAAAGGATGATGATCGATGAGAACTTTATATGAGCTGGATAATTTAACCTTATCATTATACTCGCGAATACGGCTCAAATCGTTAAAATCCAAGGCAAATACAATAGTCGCTTCAGTCAGTATTTTATCGGCAATTTGGGGTTGTCTGTCATAAATATGAATTTTGCCTGCATTTTTCATCCATTTTAAAAACGACGGGAATGTATTGGGAAGAATAATTTCCACCTGATGTCCCATTTTCAGGAATAAGTTATATAATGCGAGCGAAGCTCCTATGGCATCACCGTCGGGATTTCGGTGACTAAGAATAACAATTTTTTGTTTCCCTTCTGTAATAAGTTTTCTGATTTTCGAAAAATCGGTACTTGTTTGATACATCAGTTAGAACATATGACTTCAGACTCAAAGATAGTAAATGACATAAAACACATAAAATCCTTTTATCACCAAAATGATTCAGTTTATAAATTAACTATCCTTTCTATCTTGTATTACATATTATTATTATAATTTTGGCACTTCTTTTATCATTCAATAATTTTATTAATGACCTGTAAGCGTTTATATTGATATACGTTACAATTCCATATTATTAATTATATAAAACAACACTTTAAGATAATTTAAGAAGATGACAGGAACGAAGACTTTTACTATTATTAAACCCTGTGCAGTGCGTAATGAATTCATTGGTCCTATTTTAGGAAAAATCAATGAAGCAGGATTTCATATTGCTGCCATGAAGTTTTTACAACTTACACGTACTCAAGCTGAAAGTTTCTATGAAGTGCACCGGGGAAAACCCTTTTATGGACCTTTGGTCGATTTTATGACTTCCGGTCCGGTGGTTGTTGCCATTCTTGAGAAACAAAATGCCGTTTATGAGTATAGAAAACTTATTGGGGCTACCGATCCGGCAAAGGCCAAAGAAGGTACTATACGTAAATTATTTGCCGAATCATTAAAGAAAAATGCCGTACACGGTTCCGATAGTAAAGAGAATGCGGATTACGAGTGCAATTTCTTCTTTTCGCAATGTGAACGATTTTCTAATTTCTGATTGACGTAAATATCCTTATAAAAAATACAGACCCGGATGTTAAATATCCGGGTTTTCTATTTCAGCACTATTTTTGTTACAATTTCTTCACCTGCACTCTCATTGATCCTTGATATGAGAGTTTCGCGCATCATAAGTATCTCGTTGCGGAGAACGGAGGAATTCAGATAAACATAGAGTACACCACTTTTTATATAAATCCGTCTGGTAAGCGATGCCGCGTTTTTACCCAACATTTCTTCCCATTGCTTTTCAATACGCGATTCTTTCAATTTCCGGCGCATTTGCATCGAATCGATATATTCACGAAGCACCTCTCCTATTGATTGCGAATTTTTTCTCTGCATCTATTAAGTTTTATTTTTTTGACTCCGGCAACTGATCGTCTATCGTGTTCACTTTTCCATCGGAAACCAGGTAAAGTTTATGATCAATATTAAGTTCATTAAGTATCCCCTTCATCCTATCAAGATTTGTGTGAGTTATAAAAATCTGCCCGAAAGAATTATCATTCACCAATTTTAAAATTTGTCTCACTCTTTTAACATCAAGCTTATCGAACACATCATCGAGCAACAGAAGCGGCGGAAATCCCTTAAGCTTTTGAAGAAATTCGAATTGCGCGAATTTCATCGAAACCAGGTAAGTTTTTTGCTGTCCCTGCGATCCGATGCGCCTAATAGGCTCACCATTCAGATTTAATACAAGGTCATCCTTATGGATGCCAACAGTCGTATATTTCAGTACTAAATCTCTTTGTCTTGCTTCTTTTAGCTTCTCAGAGAAATCAGCATCGTTTAGCTGAGACTGATAAATGAGCTCCACAGGTTCACTCCCCCCGGAAATAAACTGATAGAAACGGTTAAATACCGGGATAAACTCACTAATAAACTCCAGTCTTTTTTTATGAATTGAAATTCCGTATTCAACAAGCTGACGATCGAACACGTCAAGAAGTTCATTTGTCTCCGAATTCGTCCGGGTATCTTTTAAAAATTTATTGCGTTGAGCGAGGATCCGTCGGTAGTGCATCGTATCTTCAAGATACAACCTATCGTATTGGGAAATAACTCCGTTAATATATTTTCTTCTCTGCTCGCTTCCTTCCGTAATTAACTGAATATCGACTGGCGAAACCATAACTACCGGAAATAATCCTATATGATCGCTTAGCCGCGCATATTCCTTTTTATTCCTGCGAAATTGTTTTTTATTATTTTGTTTTAATCCGCAGTAGAGTTCTTCATTTTTTTTCTCTCTTTTAAACTGGGCCTGAAGTACCATAAACTCTTCATTTCTGCGAATGGAATATAGATCGGTTACATTAAAATAGCTTTTACACATACACAGGTAATGTAACGCATCCAGCAAATTGGTTTTCCCTTCCCCATTATCGCCAATAAAACAATTCAACTTGGAATGAAATTCCAGATTCAGGTCGGCATAGTTCTTAAAATTTAATAAGGAAAGATTTTCGATGTACATTATAATATAAGGAATAATACGCTGGATGTAAAGGTACATATTCTGTTCTGAAAGGACCTTCGATCCATTTAAATAATCCTTAATTGCTTCAATTTTAAATTGATATATGGTATCATTATTTTTTTGACTTTCATAGAAAAAAATATACTTTTGCATGCTGTTGAACAAGCATATAATTGAATAATAATGAGCAAAAAAAAATCAGAAGAAGTCGGCAAAGGTTTGGAATCAGTAGAAAATGCACTTTCGAGAACAGAACAATACATTGAGGAAAATAAAAAGAGCCTTACTATAATTGTTGTTGTTATTATTCTGGTAGTTGGAGGTTATATGCTATATAGCCGGGTATTATTGGCTCCAAAAGAAACTGAGGCCCAATCGCAAATATTCAGGGCAGAACAATATTTTGAACAGGATTCATTCCGGCTTGCGCTGGAAGGAGATGGTGATGCACTTGGATTTATAGATATTATTGACGAATACGGGATCACAAAAACTGCTAATCTGGCCAATTACTATGCCGGTATTTCTTATCTGCGTCTGGGAGAATACGAAAATGCTATTGAATACCTGGAACATTTCGATTCGAACGATAAACTGGTTTCGGTAGTTGCATTGGGCGCCTTGGGTGATGCTTATGTAGAAACGGGAGATTATCATGAGGCTATCTCATTTTTTGAAAAGGCAGCCAATAAAAATAAGAACGATTTTACTTCAGCTATCTATCTTAAAAAAGCCGGACTTACCTATGAGGCAATAGAAAACTACGCGAAAGCAATATCGGCTTATGAAAAAATCAAGAAACTATATCCTAAATCGGAAGAAGCAAGAGATATTGATAAGTTTATACAGGCAGCAAAAATGAAAATCTGAATATAACTTCAGGAAATGATAAAAAAGTATCAGAAATCTCATGGGTTTTTGGTACTTTTTTCATTTTAAAACAAAAACTGATGTCAACAGCAAATAAAAACCTCTCCGAATATGATCCTGATACCGTTCCATCGGCAAGAAAAATGCGTTTTGCCATTATTGTATCGGAGTGGAATAAGGATATCACTTTCACGCTACTCGAAGGTGCCAAAAAAACGCTTGTCAGTAACGGAACCGATCCCGATCACATAAAAGTAACTTTCGTGCCGGGAAGTTTTGAACTCACTGCAGGTGCCCGTATGGCTGCCGAAACCGGAAATTTTGATGCTGTAATCTGTCTGGGTTGTATAATCAGAGGAGAAACCCCTCATTTTGATTATATCTGTATGGGGGTTTCTCATGGAATAACAGAGCTAAATATAAACTATAATATCCCCTTTATTTTTGGAGTGCTTACGACCGATAATCTGCAACAGGCAAGAGATAGGGCCGGAGGAAAACATGGTAATAAGGGCGATGAAGCTGCTATTACGGCCATTAAAATGGTAGCGCTGCAAAAGCAATCGTAAAGCAGGCACCGAAATACAGTACAAATAATTAGTATTTTTGAGGAATAGTTGTTCGTTAAATACATCCTTTCCCGGATTTATTTGATTAGGCTGATAGTAAATACATAGTTACAATAATCCAAAACCTGTTCCAGAAAATGTCGAAGGTTGTAGTGGGTATATCGGGAGGAGTTGATTCGAGCGTTGCTGCCTACCTCTTAAAACAGGAAGGACATGACGTGGAGGGTTTATTTATGATCAACTGGCACGATACTACCGGCACGCTTGCCGGCGATTGTCCCTGGAACGACGATCTTGTTTTTGCAGAACTTGTAACACGCAAGCTCGGCATTCCTCTGCACACTATCGATTTTAGCGACCAGTACCGTAAACGTGTGGTCGATTATATGTTCGCTGAATACAAAAAGGGACGCACTCCAAATCCCGATATACTTTGTAATCGCGAAGTTAAATTTGATCTTTTTATTAATAAGGCCAGGGAACTTGGAGCCGATTATATTGCAACGGGCCATTACTGTAAAAAATATACTTTGCTAAAAGAGGGGAAAGAAATATATGGTCTTTTGGCAGGTAGTGATCCCGGAAAGGAACAGAGTTACTTCTTATGTCAGCTTAATCAGGAGCAATTAGCTCCAGTACTATTCCCCATTGGTGATATGCACAAATCAGAAGTAAGACGTATTGCTGCACAACTGGATCTGCCAACAGCAAAACGTAAAGATTCTCAGGGCATTTGTTTTGTTGGAAAAGTGGACCTGCCTGAATTCTTACAACAGAAACTGGCGCCAATAGAAGGAGACATTATCGAGATCGATAAAAAATTGGATTATCTTTATCCAGGTGTGCCAAAGTCTGATACTATTACGCCTGAAGATCTTCGAAAGTATTGCTCTCCGTATTCCTTTTCTCCCGATCTGGGAATAACAATCGGAAAACATAAGGGAGCTCATTTTTACACTATTGGACAAAGAAAGGGACTCAATGTAGGTGGTAAACCGGAGCCTCTGTTTGTATTAAAAACCGATACACAGAATAATATTGTATACGTCGGTCAGGGACACGACCATCCGGGACTTAACCGATTTGGTCTCCGTATACCTAAAGAAGATATTCACTGGATCAGGGAAGATCTGAAAATGATACCAGGCGAAACGAGGGAATATAAAGTCAGGATACGTTACAGACAACCTTTGCAAAAGGCAAGCCTGTTTATGCAGGAGAACGGTTTATATATCCTGTTTAATGAACCTCAACGAGGAATAACCCCGGGACAGTTTGCAGCCTGGTACGATAAAAGAGAACTGCTGGGATCGGGGGTAATCTACTAAACCTCTAAGTATTCAAAATCCATAAGTTTAAAAAATGAATGAAATTCATAGTTTAAAATGTTTTGAATTATTAAGATTTGAGATTTGAAACATGAGATATAAGACTTTTTCGTGGATAATTGATTCTTATGTTTAACATCTCATATCTATTCTTTCACATGCAAGCCACATTCGTTATGCTCCGGGGCTTCCCACCACCAGCGTCCGGACCGAAAATCTTCTCCCGGTATAACGGCACGTGTACATGGCTGACAGCCAATACTCGGAAAGCCTTTATCGTGCAGCGGATTGTAGGGAACATCATTCTGCTTTATATAAGTCCATATATCTTTTTCAGTCCAGGTCAACAGCGGATTTACCTTAATAATAGAAAAGGTACTATCCCATTCAACAAGTTGAGTATTGAAACGATTAAGCGATTGATCCTTACGTAAACCTGTTACCCAAACATCGTTACCCGGCAGGGCTTTCTTTAAGGGCTCAATTTTTCTGATGTGGCAGCATTGCTTTCTGTTCTCAATACTGTCGTAAAACAGGTTTATTCCTTTAGCATTGATCATTTTCTCAACCTGTTGGCTATCCGGGAAAAAAACCTTTATGGCCATCCCATATTTCTTATTGGTCGTGTCAATCAGGCTATAGGTTTCGGGAAACAGTCGGCCTGTATCAAGGGTGAAAACCGTAAAATCCCTACAGCATTTCGACATGATATCGAGTAATACCTGATCTTCGGCACCCAGACTTGAACCTAAAGTAACTTTATTCGGATAGGTAGCCAGAAAATACTTTATTATTTCTTCGGTTGTTTTTCCCTGCAATTTTTCATTCAATTCCTCAGCTACTATTTTTTGCATTACTCTTCCTCCTATTCGTTAGTCTTATTTCTTTCTAGCGTCAAATTCAAAACAATATAGCCCAAAACACCTGCAAGCAGAGAACCTGTTAAAATTCCAATTTTGGCCGGATTAAGAAACATCACATTGGTAAAAGCAAGATTTGCGATAAACAATGACATGGTAAATCCCATACCCCCCAATAATCCAAGACCGATAATATGCACCCATTTTACTTTTCCCGGTAAGATCCCGATACCCAATTTAACGCTTAACCAGGTAAACAGAAAAATGCCCAGCACTTTTCCGAGTATCAGACTTAATTCAATAGTGCCACTCAGAGAGGAAAAAATAGATGTAATACCTGTTGCTTTTATAATAACTCCTGCATTTGCCAAGGCAAATAGCGGCATCACGATAAAAGTCACAAAATAATGTAGTGTATGTTCTAGCGATTGCACCGGACTTTGCACGCGCACCAATTCTTCTTCCATGTTATCGATCGAAGCTAATTGTTCTTTTGTCAGTGTAATTTTATCGCTGCAGCCTGCCGGACAGAAAACCTCTAAATTATTATCCATACGGTCACGGAAAGTACCCACATCGATCTTGCGGTTCATTGGAATGGAGAATGCAATTAGCACGCCGGCTATGGTAGGATGTATTCCCGAATTCAAAAACATGAACCAGATTACCCAGCCCACAACCATATAAGCAGGAATGTATCTAAGGTCCATTCTGTTAAATAGAATAAGCAGTAAGTAGAGCGCTAATCCAATAATAAGATAGATCCAGTTAATGACCGCACTATAGAATAAAGCAATTACCATCACAGCTCCAATATCGTCGACAATAGCAAAAGCTACAAGGAATACTTTCAGGCTTAATGGAACTCGTTTGCCCAGCAAGCTCAGGACTCCTAATGAAAAGGCAATATCGGTAGCCATGGGAATGCCCCAGCCGGTCTCGGTAGAAGGATTCCTGTTCACAAAAATAAAAATCAATGCAGGAAATATCATACCTCCCAAAGCCGCTGCAATGGGTAAACTCGCTTGTTTTGCCGATGATAGCTCTCCGGCAACAAGTTCCCTTTTTATTTCAAGACCTACAAAAAAGAAAAAGATAGCCATTAAACCATCATTGATCCAATGATGTAATGATTTTGACAGAATGAAATCGCCAAAGCCGATAACCAGTTTTTTTTCCCAAAAATGATGGTAGTATTCACTCAAAGAAGAGTTCGCCCAGAGAAGTGCAATTACAGTAAAAAACAACAGCAGAATTCCACCGGAAGCCTCCACTTTGAGAAACCGCTGAAAAGGTGTCAGAACAGTTTGTATTACATTTTTATCAGCCTTCTCTTTCATAAAACTTCCTGAATTAAGAGTGCAAAATTACATAAATTGTACAAAGACTACAGTTATCATCTTTGATAGTGTTATAACTCCCAATTAAGGAATAAGTTTAACCCAGGTAAAATATGTAATTGTTAAAATTTTAAATAAAAGCGAATTGTTGGATAAAATTCAGTGCCATTTCAACATGTTGCCTGAATAATCCATGTCTTTGACGCGGTTATCTATGCTAAATGGTTTTACTACAAATATGAAATCACTGCGGGATTTATCTCTTTTTCAAAAGTCCGTAGAACTTACATATTTGTAGAATAATTAATGTACAATACAATAGAGCACTATCAGACTGCAAAAATTAAGGACACCGACTTTATATAGTGCGCAAAATGTCCAACAATTCTAAAATTTAAAAATTTAAACAAGTTCTAACTCCGCCTATGGTGTATGTTTAATACGAACGTAACACCTGCTGAAATTCCGTGTTTGCCAGAATAGAATCGATAGCTTCGGTTCGCCCGAACTCAAACCAGCCTGATTCATCGTGTCGGAATCCCAGTATCTTTTCGGAATCCATCAGACGTAAATACAGGTCCATAATGGAGAAGGCCCCTGTTTCAGTGATCTGATTGAATATCTCAGGTTGAATGATATGCACTACACTAAACCCCAAGGCATAAGTATAGTGGATCGGTTGCTGCCCTTTCATCTCTCCGCTCCTATTATCGCGCCAACCCGTCAATCGCATATTCTCATCGAAAAGCAGGGAACGGGTGGTTACGCGGTCTTTCACACCCAGGGTAACCAGGGGCCTTTTCTCTTTGTGAAAACGGATCATTTCGCCAAGATTCAGTCCGGTAATCACATCGATTCCCATAAGAATAAAAGGATCGCTGCCTTTTAAATATTCGGAAGCCTTAACTATCGCTCCTCCTGTATTCATAAGCCTGTTACTTTCGTCGGATATTTTATAGGGTAGCCCAAATCCGTTATTTTGTTTCAGGAAATCTATTATCTGATCGGGATGGTGATGCACATTAATTACCAATTCATTAATACCGTGTTTTTTAAGATACCTTATGGTCCATTCGAGCAATGAACGATTCTCGATTTTAAATAGAGCTTTTGGTTTGGTATCGGTAAAGGGTTTCAACCGGGTTCCCAGACCAGCCGCAAGTATCATTGCCTTCATCAGCGGTCTATATTTTTTGAGGTTTGCAAAGTTTCTTTTTTTTATTCGCTTTCCCTTCGCAATTTTTACACTTATATCTTACTTTCTTCGATCTCATTTTGCGGATGTCCTGCTTGTCCATTTTACAAATTGTTTTGCTCATTTTTTGGCTTTTGCTCACGGTGAAGCAGATTCACATTAATATCGTACTTTTTTCTTAATTCGCCCGATAGCTGTTCTGCACAGTAAACCGAGCGATGCTGTCCGCCCGTACAACCAAAACTTACCATTAAATGTTCATACCCCTTGTTGAGATAATCGTCAACTGAGGCAAAAATAATTTTTTTAACCTGCATCAGAAATTGTTCTACTTCATTCTTTTCTTTTAAAAAATCTATTACGGGTTTATCGCTCCCGGTTAATCCTTTGTAGTGATCGAATGTACCCGGATTTGGCAACAACCTGCAATCGAAAACATATCCTCCTCCGTTTCCTGTGAAATCTTCAGGTATTCCACGGCGGTACGAAAAACTATAAACAGAAACCGTGAGTTTATCATTAGGCATTAATGATCCCTGAAATGCAGGTTGATCGGTCATTTGTAATAAAGTCGAAGTAAGATGTGGCAACTTAACTCCCAAATCAAAATGAGTGAGAAGCCATTTTAAATTGATCATAGCGGGCGGTATACTTTGCAGAAAGTAGGGCTTTCTTTCGAAATAACCCCTGTAGCCATAAGCCCCGAAGGCCTGCAGCGATCGGATTAACACAAAGCCGGGAAAATATTTTAAAAATGTTTTTTTGTTGAAGAATGAATATTCACTGAAAACATCGAGATAAAACTCCAGCAATTCAGTCCGGAGTTCAGGTGACAAGACAGTTTTAGCCTCGAAAAGCAAGGAAGCCAGATCGTATTGCAAGGCCCCTTTTCTACCTCCCTGATAATCGATGAAGTATACTTTATCCTCTTTTATCATGATGTTTCTTGACTGAAAGTCGCGATACAGAAAAAAGTCGGAAGACGATTCTGATAAAAATTCAACGAGGGTACGAAAATCGTCTTCAAGCTTCTGCTCATGAAAGGGTGTATAGGCAAGCTTAAGAAAATGGTATTTAAAATAGTTTAAATCCCAGAGCATCGATTGTTCATCAAATGCCGAGCGCGGGTAACAAACCGAATAATTAAAATCTTTGGCCGTTTTGAACTGAATGGCCGGCATACTTTTGATAACCTCTTTATACCATTTTATATAATTATCTTCTCCGCTATGGTGACCTTCAGAAACCAAACTGAAGAGATCTGTATCCCCCAAATCTTCAAGGAGGTAAATATTCTGATCGAGATCATGAATATAAACCTTGGGCACATTTACACCTGCGCTGCTCAATTGTCCTGTAATATATAAAAAGGCTTCGTTCTCAGCCCTGTCAGGATTATAAACGGCTATAATAGTATTACCATCATTGCCTAATCGAAAATAGAATCGGTTGGAACCTGAAGGAGGAAGAGGATGAACGAAATCCGGTACTTTCCCTGTATATTTTTTAAATGCTTCTTTTATAGCCTGATGGTGTGTGTTCATAATTCATTATATATTTTCTTCATCTGCCATACGAAATATCACATCCAGCGCTTCATCGACATGGCGCTTTTCAGTATAGGTTTGTGCGCATACAAAACGAAGGGTATAGTTGCCATGAAACAGGGTATGAGAAATGTAAATCTGTCCCGTACTATTGATTTTTTCAAGCATTTCCGAGTTAATCCTGTTCTGATCTGCAATTGATTCCTGCCCTGAACCTTTCAACCGGAAACATACTACAGAAAGAGTCCTGGGGACAATGATCTCAAATTTGGGATTTTTTCGAATCCTGTTTTCAAAATAGGCTGCAAGCTCAATATGTTCACGCAACCGTTTCTGAATCCCCTCAAGTCCGAAATTACGAATTACAAACCATAATTTAAGAGCCCTGAAACGTCTGCCCAAGTGTATCCCCCAATTACTATAATCATTAACTTCCGAATCGTTACCTGTTTGAAGATACCCGGGTACCAGCCGGAAAGTATTTTGCAAATGGATTTTATCTCTGATAAAAAACAGGGAACAATCGAAGTTGGTGAACATCCACTTATGCGGATTGAACACAAAACTATCAGCCCGTTGCAAACCGCCAACAGTTTCATTGAATTCGGGAAGTACCAGAGCCGATCCGGCAAATGCCGCATCGATATGCAACCAGATTTTATGCTTTACAGCAATTCTGCCTATTTCATCCACCGGATCTATAGCGCAAACACCCGTTGTACCCAGGGCAGCCACTATACAAATGGGTGTAAATCCCATCTTTATATCGGCTAAAATACAAGCCTCCAGATCCTTTGTTACCAATCGTCCTTTGCTGTCCGCTTCGATTTTAACCAGATTCTCGCTTCCTAATCCTGCAATTCTCACTGCTTTCTCAATAGAAGAATGAGCCTCTGAGGAACAATACACACGCAATACTTCGCCTTTCAATCCTTTTTGATTCGATTGAAAATGGGTCGCTTTTTCACGGGCGGCAAGAATGGCACAGAGTGTAGCAACAGAAGCAGTATCCTGAATTACTCCTGAAAATTCGGATGGCAATCCTATCATCTGACGCATCCAGTCGCAAACTAATTCTTCCAGTTCTGTTGCCGAAGGTGAGGTAATCCATTTCATTCCCTGAACAGCCAGGGTAGCAGTAAGCATCTCGGCAAGAACAGAAGGAGGACTGCTATTGGCTGGGAAATAAGCGAAATACTTCGGACTTTGCCAATGGGTAATACCAGGAATTATCTTGTCTTTGAAGTCGTTAAATATTGATGATATGGATTCCCCATGAACAGGGGGACCGGAAGGGAACTTGTTTCTGATATCACCATACCCTACCTGAGAGCGTACCGGAAAATTTTCAACACCTGCCAGATATTCAGTAATCCAGTCGATAAATTCCAGTGCATCGCGTTTAAACTCTTCTTTTTTAAACATATACGAAGTTTTTGGCGTAATAATGTAATTTTATGTAAAGGTATAAGGAACAAATTATTATGAAAATATCATTTTGAGTTTATAAAATGATTTAATACTTTTAGATAGGATCACTTATTCATAAAATCATGAACCTAACAATTTACGATTCAAAGGAACTCAATTTTGTGGAATTGAATTATACAGGTGGCAATGACACCTATATACGATGCGATAAAGAATCTAAATATATCGACAGTATCGTATTCAATTTATTTTCACCTTGTTTCGAATCTGCTAATAAGCTTTATGAGTATTATGGCCCTACAAAATATAATGCGCGCAAAATAATACCCCTCAGAAATGAACTATTAAAGTTTCTTGAGAAATTACAAGCTATCAAATCCGTAAAGGATTTCAAAGATCTGATCAGTATAAATTTTCTTGGAAAAGAATTCCTCGACTCGCTTAAAAAAGAACATCCGGACTGGGAAATGAACTGGAAAGCGTATTCTAATAAACTGACTTCAATTAACAAAGAGATAATTACACTGGCTGAAAAATGTGCCGATGAAGAAAAAATCCTCTGGGTTGTCGGATATTAAAACTCATAATTCCACTTTCCCTTCCTGGTGGGCGATTGTAATGCACTACCTAACATTTCAATAAATTCCGCACGATCCACATTTCTTGCTCCCATACTTCTTAGATGAGCAGTTGACTGCTGTACATCGATAAAACTGAAGTCCATACCATTCACAATTCTGACAAGATAGTAGAGGGCTACTTTTGACGCATCAGGTTCAATGAAGAACATGGATTCGCCAAAAAATACTTTACCCAGCGAAACACCATACAGCCCTCCCACCAATGTATTATTTAGATATGTTTCAACGCTATGTGCATATCCTTCACTGTACAATTTAATATAGGCGTTAATCATATCATTGGTTATCCATGTACCTTTCTGCCCTTTTCTCTTTACCGATGAACACTGCCTTATCACAGTCTCAAAATTTGTATCTACTTTCATAGTAAATCTTTTACGTCGGATGACCTGTCCCAATGATTTGGAGTACCTGAACTCTGAAGGAAATAATACCATTCTGGGATTTGGTGACCACCATAGTATGGGATCTCCTTCGTTGTACCATGGAAACAGACCCTGTTGATAAGCAGCCAACAGAAATTCAACTGATAAATTACCTCCCACTGCTACAAGACCTTCATCATCAGCCAGATTAGGATCTGGAAATTGTATTTGAATAGCCATGTTTTTAAGTTACAACCAATTATATTACATAATTAAATAAGAAAAACAAGTTTTATCCTGTGGTTTTTATATTTCATGGACATATTTATCCGTCTTAAATAAAATTAAAAACAAATTGTATTCACCGAACGTCTAATTCAACAGAAGACAACCAATGAAAATAATTTGTATTTCATGAAAGAGACTTCAAAAAATATTACTTCTCAGGAATATCTAAGTAGGAACGGCAACGTTAATTATTTAAATTCCAATATTTTAAATAATATTGATGCCTTTATATTCATCTTCGATGTTGAGGAAATCATACCCGTTTGGATCAATGATTATTTTCAGAAAAAAATGGGTTATACAACCGATGATTTAAAAGATATTACCTCAAAGAAATTCTTAGCGCTTTTTCATCCAACATCGATGAAGCAGTTTATGCAGCGCATGCAATATTACGAAGAAGAAACTGAAGCCATAAAAACTGTATACCAACTAAAAACAAAATCCGAGAATTGGATTTATTTGCTTGTTTGCAGCCGGATATATAAAAGAAATCCTGACGGATCAATCAAATACCTGTTAGGCTATGCAGTAGAAGTAGACACTTTTGAGCTCAACCGTCATCTAAAAAAAATAAATAGTTTAAATACAAAATGTGGAAATATTACCTTGTTAAATAAATTGAGTAATCGTGAAATTAATGTGATCCATCTAATTGCTAAAGGATTGACTGATAAAGAAATTGCAGAAAAATTAAGAATAAGTATTTATACCACTAAAACCCATCGGAAAAGAATTATCAGTAAGTTAGGTCTTAAAAATACGGCTGTTCTTGTAAAATTTGCCGTTGAAAATGGTATTGGCTGATATTTCCAACATCATTTACTCCAAGAATAGCATATATTAATCAAAATATTAAGATCGTTCTGATTATACGCTACAAAGTAAGTTATTGTTAGCCAATAAGTAACCATCCTTCAATTTTCAAAATACACCTAAAGGTGTATTGTCAGAATAAGTTCAATAGTATACATTTGCACAGAAACCTAACTTATTGCTTAAAACTAAACCTGAAATATTTTTATATATATGATTGTCTTCTAAGGATTATCGTTGGGCTAAGAAGGGGATATTCATTTCTATTAAATCATCTTGGGTAGTATTTTTCGATTATTATAGTAAACGATCGGTATAAATTATTATTATAAACTATAATGATTCATGCTATGAGTTAAAAATATACATACAAAATTATAAGTAAAGTTTTTTAAAACCCTAAATATTAAACCTATGAAACTGAATCTGTCATACCTGATCCTGCTATATCTATTGATATCCAGTTTTATTTCACCCGCCTTTTCGCAAAAACGAATGGCAACAAATGAAATCAATCCTGAATATTTAAGATGGGTTGCTGAAAAAAAGCAAATGATCACTTCTGAAGGTCATGCTTTAGGTGAAATACCACTTCCCAATAAAATATATACCGAATTACCTGCCGGTTTAAAAGAGAAAATGCTGAAAATAGAATTTGCTCCTGTAAGTTATGATTTACGTAGTTCCGGAGGCGTCACCTCCGTAAAAGATCAGGGATCGTGCGGATCATGCTGGACATTCGCTACCATGGGATCAATTGAATCCCGTTGGCTTGTCGATGGAAAAGGAAGCTATGATTTATCCGAGGATAACCTTAATACATGTCATCCTCCATTTGTCTGGGCACCCTGCGAAGGAGGAAATACTTTTCTATCCTCAGCTTATCTCATGAGAGGCTCAGGACCTATCTCAGAAGCTGACGATCCATATAGTGATACCCATACCAGTGTTGATTGCCCTAGTGGTTTATATCCACAAGGTTTAGTTACTTCGGCATGGTTTCTGCCCACAAGCGATCCCGACCTCATTAAAAACTACATTATGCAGTACGGAGCATTAGCTACCAACATGTACTGGACCTCATCAGCATACAATGCAGCAAACTACACCTATTATTATTCAGGATCATCCGGCACTACAAATCATGCGGTGACTCTTGTTGGATGGGATGATAATAAAGTGACTGCCGGCGGAACCGGAGCCTGGATAATTAAAAACAGCTGGGGTACATCATGGGGAGAAAGCGGCTATTTTTATATTGCCTACCAGGATGTAGAAGTAAATTCTACAGTAACTTCATTCCAAAACTATACTGATTATGATACCGGAATGGAAGTCTCAACATATTCAGAATCAGGATATTCAGGATATCAATTCGGATATGGAAGTAATTCAGCAGATGCATTAGTGCGATTTACTGCTAATGGAGATGTTCAATTAGATGGAATAGGCACTGTTGCTGTTATTCCGGGAACTATCGTAAGTATTGAAATTTATGATGATTTTAATGGCAGTAATTCCTTAACGGGACTTTTAGGCTCTATTCCTGCTCAAACCTGCACATATACCGGATATCACAGCTTTGAATTATCAACACCCATTAATCTGACCAATGGGGATGATTATTATGTTAAAATAAACTATCAAACACCGGGTTATAATTATCCGGTACCCATTGAAGTAGTAATTGGTGGTTTTTGTACTCCTGCTATTTCAAGTGAAATATTCTGGTCAAAACCTTCCACCGGTACTACGTGGTATTCAGAAGATCCATATAGTAACGATCCTTGTGCATATGCATACACAAGCCCTGCTTCCGTAGCAGTTCTCAGTGTAACCTCACCCAATGGCGGAGAAGACTGGCAAGTGGGTTCCAGCCATAATATTACCTGGACTTCATCAGGCACAAGCGGCAACGTACATATTGAATATTCAACGAACAACGGTTCAAACTGGACAGATGTTATTGCCAGTACAACAGATGATGGAACACATCCATGGACTATCCCGAATGCTCCCTCAACAAATTGTTTAATCCGAGTAAGCGATACCGACGGCAGTCCTACAGATGTTAGTAATACGGTATTTACAATTTCCCCAATTCCTGTTATTACAGTTACTTCACCCAACGGCGGTGAAAATTGGCAAGTGGGATCCGGCCATGCCATCACCTGGAGCTCAACAGGTACAAGCGGCAACGTACATATTGAATATTCAACGAACAACGGTTCAAACTGGACAGATGTTATTGCCAGTACAACAGATGATGGAACACATCCATGGACTATCCCGAATGCTCCCTCAACAAATTGTTTAATCCGAGTAAGCGATACCGACGGCAGTCCTACAGATGTTAGTAATACGGTATTTACAATTTCCCCAATTCCTGTTATTACAGTAACCTCACCCAATGGCGGGGAAAACTGGCAGGTGGGTTCCAGCCATAATATTTCGTGGACCTCATCAGGCACAAGTGGTAATGTACATATTGAATACTCTACCAACAATGGATCGAGCTGGACGAACGTTATCGCAAGCACACCGGACGACGGGACGCATCCATGGACCATTCCGGATGCACCTTCAGGTAATTGCCTTGTGAGGATAAGTGACACAGATGGAAGTCCTTCGGATAATAGTAATGCAGTTTTTACTATTTCTCCAATACCAATTATTACGGTAACCTCTCCTAACGGCGGCGAAAACTGGATGGTAGGAACTTCCCATGATATCACCTGGACATCGGCAGGCACCAGCGGAAATGTGCATATTGAATATTCCACCAACAATGGTTCCTCATGGACTGATGTAATTGCCAGTACGACTGACAATGGCTCCTATTCATGGACCGTTCCAGATGATCCTTCAACAACCTGTCTGGTTCGGGTAAGCGATACGGACGGCACACCCACAGATAACAGCGATGCAGTATTTACTATATCGCCCATACCCTTTATTACGGTAACATCCCCCGATGGCGGCGAAGACTGGCAGGTTGGTTCCGTACATGATATAACCTGGGCATCATCTGGCACAAGCGGTAATGTAAGGATAGAGTACTCAACTAACAATGGATCAGACTGGACCGATGTTATTGCCAGCACAACGGATAACGGTTCCTACAGTTGGACCATCCCGGATGCTCCCTCGACAGAATGCCTTGTACGCATTATGGATATTGATGGTGAGCCCGGAGATACCAGCGATGCAGTATTTACTATATCGCCGATACCTTATATTACTGTAACTTCACCAAATGGTGGAGAATCCTGGTTGGAGGGTACCGTTCAGAATATTATCTGGACATCTGCAGGTACAAGCGGGAATGTCCATATCGAATATTCAACCAACAATGGATCAGACTGGACAAATGTTAATTCAAATACAACGGATGATGGTTTATATACATGGATCACACCAAATGAGCCCTCCAATGAATGTCTGGTTCGTATTAGCGATACCGATGGCAGTCCGACGGATGAAAGCGATGCTGTATTTACTATATCGTCCATACCCGTTATTACGGTCACTGCGCCCAATGGCGGTGAAAACTGGCAAGTAGGTTCCAGCAATAATATTACTTGGACATCTACAGGTACTAGCGGTAATGTAAGGATAGAGTACTCAACTAACAATGGATCAGACTGGACAGATGTTATTGCCAGTACAACAGATGACGGTACACATTCATGGACAATTCCTGATGCTACTTCGACAAACTGCCTGGTAAGAATAAGTGATACAGATGGGGATCCAACGGATGCGAGCGATGCCACCTTTACTATCTCTCCTGCTCCGGCACCCACGGATGACTTTGTGATCACCGTTAAAACGGACAATCCAGGCACATCATCTGTTAACCAATTTACGATACCTACCACAGGAACCGGGTATAATTACAATGTGGACATTGATAATGACGGCATAGATGATGCCACCGGGGTAACGGGTGATTACACCTGTACTTACCCTTCAGCAGGAACCTACACCATCAGGATAAAAGACAACAGCGGTGCCGGCACCGGCTTCCCCAGAATTTATTTTAATGACAGCGGTGACAAAGACAAATTGCTCACCATCGAGCAATGGGGCACTGGAAAATGGACCTCTATGCAAAGTGCTTTTCAGGGTTGTTCCAACCTGGCAGGGCAAGCAAGTGATGCGCCCGATTTATCAGGTGTAACCTATATGATCAATATGTTCTATGATGCTACGTCCTTCAACCAGGACATCGGAAGCTGGGATGTAGCTACTGTGACGAATATGAGCGGTATGTTCGGTAATGCTACCTCCTTCAACCAGGACATCGGAGGCTGGAATACAGCTAATGTAACGCATATGTCCAGTATGTTCTTCCAAGCTACCTCCTTCAACCAAAACATCGGAA
>CAZQCO010000041.1:22484-32119 GCA_964592225.1 uncultured Bacteroidales bacterium | reverse complement strand
TGGATAAAACAACTGAAAAAATATACCGGGGCACAGGTCTGGGGCTTACTATATCCAACAAACTGATTGATCTTTTGGGTGGCGAGATTAAAGTTAGTTCCGAAGAGGGTAAAGGCAGCAGATTTGATATAATATTGCCTTTTACTAAAAGCTAAATACCTTTCTGTTATCAAATAGCATTAGTTTTATTTTCCTAACTTGGTTAATTATTAATGATGTAATAATTATTTTTAATAAGGAAAAGAACTTTTTTCTATAATTAATTTTAAATCAGTACAATAATAAAATATTGTTGAGTTTTTACTGAGGTGCTGTAGGGTAACAGATGTAGTAAATTATTTCATAAGGCATATATTTAACTCTACTTTTATTCTCGAAAATAAACCTAACCTAAATAAAGTATGAATAAAAAATTAGTAACGTCAGTATGTGCACTGTTGTTTTTAAATTTTTTAATATTTGGGCAGCAGCGCAGTATTTCAGGTGTTGTTACCGGCGATGACGGCATGGGCCTGCCCGGAGCAACTGTTCTGGTAAAAGGAAGCTCAACAGGTGTAATCACCGATATAGATGGGAATTACACCATTATTTTAGATGACATCGAGAATCCGGTTCTTGTATTTTCTTATGTGGGTTATCTCACAGAGGAGATAGTTGTAACCGATCAAACTTCAATCAATCTTCAACTGGTATTGGACCTGCTTGCTGTTGATGAGGTTATAGTTGTGGGTTATGGTACTCAGAAGAAAAGCCTGGTAACCGGGGCAATATCTAAAATTAGTGCAGATGAAATTGCCAGTACACATAGCGTTCGTGTAGAGCAGGCCTTACAAGGTAAAACCTCCGGTGTATTCGTTTCACAGGAGTCTGGTTCCCCAGGGGCAGATATAAAGGTTCAAATCAGGGGAGCAGGAACTAACGGAGATGCAGAACCGCTATATGTTGTCGACGGCATCAGAACCGGCGGAATTGATTATCTTTCACCTTCCGATATTGAATCAATTGAAATCTTAAAAGACGCAGCTTCAGCAGCTATTTATGGCTCCGATGCAGCAAACGGGGTTGTTTTAATTACAACTAAAAAAGGCAAAAAAGGAGCTAGTGAAATTACTTATGATGCATATTACGGAGTACAAAATGCTTCGCACTATACAGAATTAATGAATCCCCAGGAATATATAAACTATTATCTGGAAGCATATGCCTGGCAAGAGGTTAATAATAGCAGAACCGATGCTGTTACAGAAATTACCGATCCTGCAGCAATAGATAACTCCTTTTCAAAATTTCCATACATTTATGAGAATGGGAAAGTTTATAAATTAAGCTGGGAAGGTGTTACTGATCCTAAAACAGTAAGCAATGCTTCTTCAAGAACAGATATGGGGAGTGGTACAAATTGGATGGAAGAATTGATTAGCCCTGCCCCCATAACAAATCATAACCTTTCTTTTTCAGGTGGATCAGAATCAAGCAGTTACTATCTTTCAGGAGGTTATTTTAATCAAAAAGGTATTATTGGCGGAAATCAAAGTAATTTCGATCGATACAGTTTCCGGTTTAATGGTATAATGGATCCAAAAAAATGGATTAGTTTTTATGCAAATGTTGGGTATACTCATAAACAAAGAACCTGGATTGGTGAAAACGATTGGTTTGGAGGTGATGTTACTTCGGCTACACGTCTTGACCCATTAACCCCTGTATATGCAAATTCAATCGATGATTTTGCAAATTTGTCCGCTGAGGAACGGAAGTATCTGGTAACAGGTGATGACGGGAGATATTATGCAATTTCCGAGTTAGTTGCCGGGGAAAATGCAAACCCGCTGGCTTCAATTAAAGCCCGCCGACACGATAAATGGAATGAAGATAAATTAGTAGGCGGCACCGGGTTTGATTTAAAGCCAATTAAAGATTTAAGAATACATTGCGGCATCGATATGGATTTGGCACATGCCTTGCAATCAAATTACGACGGTAATTATTATTTAAGTAACGATCTTAAGCGAATTCCCGGATCCAACGATAGATTAGATGATGGCGGCGATCCTATTGACGGAGTGCTGGATTCATTGACCAATGGAATAAATTTAACTTATCAGACCTACAAATGGGTAACTATTCAAAACGAAAACTATGTCACCTATAGCAAACAACTTGGAAAACATAATATCACACTAATGGGTGGAATGAGTGTTTTCCAATATACAAACCTGGAGTATTCGGTAACAAAACCCGGGCTTTATTCTTCTGATCCCCGATGGTTGGTTTTTGACGATTATCCTTTCGAAAAGAATATTAAAGAAGTTAATATGTGGGGTGAAACAGGAACCGATCGTATGGTGTCTTATTATGGTCGTTTAGGCTATAATTACGACGAGAAATACATGGGCACCGTTAATTTCAGGGCCGATGGTTCTTCAAAATTCGGGCCGAATAATAAATTTGGTTATTTCCCGTCAATTTCAGCCGGATGGGTTATATCCCGCGAAGCCTTTTTCCCGCAAAATTCTATTGTTAGCTTAGTTAAATTGCGCGCAAGCTATGGTGTTAATGGAAGCAATATTAATCTTGGAAGATGGAAATATAAAGACCTGGTAGAATTTGATAATTCCGGAGGTATTGTAAGGAGATCGGTAAAAAATCCGAATCTAAGATGGGAGGAAAGCATTCAAACCGATGTTGCCCTCGATTTAGGATTGCTAGGCAATAAAATAACCCTTACTGCCGATTACTTTATCAAAAATACCAGGGGACTTCTCCTAGAAACAAGTGTACTGGCATCTGAAGGAGAAGGTATAACGGTTAATGCAGGAGAGATTCAAAATAAGGGCTTTGAGTTGGAGCTTGGCTTCCGTAACTATGTTGGATGGCTTAAATACAACATCGGAATTAATGCTTCCTATCTACATAACGAAGTAACATCATTGAATGATAGCACCTATAAAAAACTTGCCGGTGCAAACATAATGGGGGAAACTGTTACAAATTTTGAAGCAGGTTATCCGGTTTGGTACTTATATGGATTTGAAACCGGTGGAGTATTTCAAAATTGGGATGATATTGATAACCATGTAACTGTTCTGGAAAATACCGATGGAACACTTGATTCTGTTGTTTTACAGCCAGATGCAAAGCCCGGAGATATTAAATTAAGAGACATTGCTTCATTAGATGAAGACGGGAACGTTGTTATGGTACCCGATGGTGAAATTACTGATGCTGATAAAACAATGATCGGAAACCCACATCCTGATTTTACCTTCGGGTTGAATGCTAACTTCGAATTCTTCAATTTCGACCTGCAAATGTTCTTTCAGGGCGTATTTGGTAATGAAATATATTTATTCCCAAGAACCGAAAGGGCTTATTACAACAGGCCGGTTTACATGTACGACGAAAGATGGACAGGTGAAGGATCTACCAACGATGGTATTCGCGCTTTTTCTGCTGAAACAGTTGGCGATAATAAAAGAGCTAGTGATTATTGGATTTACGATGGATCATATTTGAGACTAAAGCAACTCTCCTTAGGATACACAATCCCGAATAAATTTTCCAGCAAAGCGAGGATCCAAAAATTCAGGATTTATTTTTCTGCTAGTAATGTCTTTACATTTACCAAGTATCCAGGCAACGATCCTGAAGTTGGCGGAAACAACGATGCAAATTCTATTGGAGTTGATTTTTCAATGTATCCAAGCCCCAAATCATATATCGTCGGGGTAAACCTGGTATTTTAATAAATTGAATTGTAAAAATTCTTGATATGAAAACAATAAAATCGATAAGATATTTAATATTAGCTTTTCCGGTGGCAGTGCTCCTTTTATGGTCATGCGGAAAAGACTGGCTCGAAATTGAACCTGTTGCCATGGATAGTCCTGATAACCTTAAAGGAGAACCTATCGAAAATATGAAACTTAGTTTGGCAACAGCCTATAATTCTGTAACCTATGTGTATCCATGGGGTGCTTCGAATTGGGTTGCCTTCAACTGTGCTTCAGGTGATGCTAACACAGGTGGTGGCGCTGCCGGCGACAGGGTTGAATACGAAGAAATGGAACATTTCGACCGACTGAATTCAGCTTCATTGTCGCCACAATATTTGTGGGAAAAGAATTTCAGGGGAATCAGAAGTGTAAACCAGATGCTGGATGATTACCGGGAATACAGTTCGGATGCTGTTAACGCTGTGAAAGCCGAATCCAGGATTCTCCGGAGTTATTTTTACTTCGATATGGTCAGGCTGTTTGGTGATGTTCCTTATTTTATCGAAGACACAACGTATAATGTTGATGGTGTCCGAATTCCTGCCGATGTAGTACTCGATTCACTTATCAATACTATTAAAAAGAACGCTCCTTTTATTAAAAGAAAATCTGCCAATGGCAAATTTACGTATGATGCATCTTATGTATTGCTCGCAAAAATATATTTATGGAAAAAGGATTATGTCAATGCTGCAGCTGCATTAGATACAGTTATATTTAGTGAGAAGTTTCAGTTGTTGGATAGTTATGGTGATATTTTTTCTTATACCAGACCGCGTAGCGAAGAAGTTATCTTTTGCACGAATCCGATAAGCACCGGAGATAATGGAAGTTGGGACAATTTCACTTCGTTGTATAATATTGATATCAAACTTGCTGGTATACGGAATTTTGTTGACACAAGAACCGGCAACGATGCCATTGTTAACGGATGGGGATTTATTAAACCCCGAAAAGAGCTTGTTGATGCTTATATTGCCGCAGGTGATATGGTTCGACTGAATGAAAATATCTGGTTTGCTGATGAAACCTTAACTGATTATGCACAGTATTTCGATGAACCGCTTTATGACAGGTCACAAAGAACAGATGGAATAGTATCATATTCTGCAGATGTTTATGGATACGAAGGCTTTTTCAGAAAAAAATATACAAATTACCTGGGAATGCAAAGAACTGGTGATTGGGTGAAGGCGACTTATATTATTTACCGGTATGCCGATGTTCTTTTATTACGTGCCGAATGTGCCCTTAACGGAGCAGGTGGCGATGCCGATGCTTTAATAAACGAGGTACGTGCAAGGGTATCGTTGGATCCATTAACCGGAGCTACACTGAGCGATTTAAAATTAGAACGCCGGTTGGAATTTGCTTTTGAGTACGAAAGGTATTTCGATCTCGTTCGTTGGGGCGATGCAGCTACTGTTCTTGCTGGAAATGGGTATGATCCGGCTAAAAATGGTTTATTCCCGGTTCCTCAAAGCGAAATTGATTTATCCGGAGGAATTCTTACCCAAAATCCGGGTTACTAGTACTCTTGGCCGGGTATATCTTTTACCCGGCCATTTTTTCTTTTGCAGTATAAGGTTGATTTTCTCCTCACAAGGGTGAGAATAAGTAAAAGATTGCACACAATGAAAATTGCTTCAATACATTATATAGTCATTCTTCTATCTGGAATTTGCATGCTTTCATGCAGTTCTCCAGGTGGAAGCCATTCAGGTATCGATCAACGGGTCGATTCGCTACTGGCGCTTATGACAATCGATGAAAAAATCGGGCAGACTTACCAGGTTAGCGGAAGTGGAGAATGGATTGATGAACTGATTCGAAAAGGGAGTGTGGGATCTGTAATAAATGAAGTTGATCCTGCACAACTGAACCGAATACAAAAAATAGCCAAAGAAGAATCTCGGCTGGGAATTCCTCTGATTGTTGGCAGAGATGTTATTCACGGTTTTAAAACCATTTTTCCAATACCTCTGGGACAGGCAGCTACATGGAATCCTGAAATTATTAAAGAAGGTGCACATATTGCCGCCCTTGAAGCGCGAAGTATCGGAGTTCACTGGACTTTTGCTCCCATGCTCGATGTATCGCGCGATGCTCGTTGGGGACGTATTGCAGAAAGCTTTGGTGAAGATACCTACCTGACCCGGATTTTCGGAACTGCAATGATACAGGGATTCCAGGGAAGCGATTTGAAAGATCAGGGAACAATAGCAGCCTGTGCCAAGCATTTTGCCGCTTATGGAGCTGCCGAGGGAGGCCGTGATTATAATACGGTTGACTTGTCTCTGCAGACGCTCTATAATGTGTATCTGCCACCCTTTAAGGCGGCTGTCGAGGCTGGGGCGGCCACATTTATGGTTTCCTTTAATGAGATAAACGGGGTGCCTTCCTCCGGTAATGAGTTTTTAGTGAGAAATTTATTAAAAACTGAGTGGAGATTTGAAGGATTTGTTGTTAGCGACTGGGCATCGATATCGGAAATGATTAACCACGGTTTTGCAGCCGATGACAGACATGCTGCGGAACTGGCTATGAAGGCAGGAGTGGACATGGAGATGGTTACCACAACCTATATTGAATATCTTTCTTCCTTGATAAACGAAGGCATAATAAGCGAAGAATGGCTCGATGAAGCAGTAAGAAGAATACTCAGGGTAAAATTCCAACTGGGATTATTTGATAATCCTTACGTAAATGCAACGACCCGTTTTGATACGCTGGATCCGGAACATCTGCAGGTTGCCTATGAATCTGCAGTACAATCGATGGTCCTGTTAAAAAACCAGGATACTATTTTACCGCTTGATAAAAACCTGAAACAAGTGGCTGTTATTGGTCCTATGGCCAACGATGGATATGAGCAGTTAGGTACATGGATATTTGATGGTGAAGAAAAACATTCAGTAACACCCTTACAAGCGATTCAGGATTACATTGGAACGGAAAAGGTAAGGTATGAGCAAACACTAACCTATTCGCGCGACAAGAACAAATCAGTATTTAACGAAGCACTCCAGGTAGCTAAAAATTCTGATGCTGTGTTGGTATTTGTGGGTGAGGAGTCAATACTATCAGGTGAGGCACATTCCCGGGCCGATATCACTCTGCCTGGTGTTCAGGAGGATCTGATAAACGAATTGCATAAATCAGGAAAACCGGTTATTGTGGTAGTATTAGCGGGTCGCCCTCTCGCTTTAAGCCGTATCGAGCCTTCTGCGGATGCCATATTGTATGCATGGCACCCTGGTACCATGGGAGGAGCCGCCATCATTGATATTCTTTTTGGAGAACAAAATCCTAGCGGCCGGCTACCGGTTAGTTTTCCTCAAATGTCGGGCCAGGAACCTTTTTACTACAATCATAAAAACACAGGCCGTCCACCCGGTACGGATATGTATACTTCCATCGATGATATTCCTGTCAGGCCTTTTCAAACATCACTGGGAAATACAAGCCATTACCTCGATGCCGGATATGAACCTGCTTATCCTTTTGGATACGGTCTTTCCTATACTACTTTTAGCTATAGTAACTTACAGCTCAGTGACACTGCGCTGAGGATAAACGATACACTGAATATCTCCGTACAGTTGAGGAATACAGGAGAAAGGGAAGGAGTGGAGACAATTCAATTGTATATCAGAGATGTTGTAGGCAGTACCACCAGACCTGTTAAGGAACTGAAATCGTTTCAACGCAAAACAATACAACCGGATGAGGAAGTGGCAGTCAATTTTAAACTTTCAGCTAACGATCTGGGATTTTATAATGATAAGCTGGAATGGGTAGTCGAATCGGGAAAATTCATATTGTATGTTGGTAGCAACTCAAAGGAGTTGATGGAAGCTAGTTTTAATTTAGTGGAGTAAATTTCATGGGTACTAGTAGGTTAGGCAGAAAAAAGACCTGGTAAGTATATACTTACCAGGTCTTTATTTTGTTACTCGGTATCTTCTTTTTCTTTCCGTATTTTCAATTCAGCTTCAACTTCATGCATTTTTTCAGAGGTAAGAGGATATAGAAGAATAACAAGTATGGCAAGAATAATAAATATTACAGGAACAAAACTGTTTATTAGTCTTATCCCTTTTAATGCCTGCTCCGATTGTACTACTAATCCCTTTCCTGCATAACCCTGAAATCTGAGAACAAACATCATGGCAACACCCGCCATGCCTCCACCAAACTTCATGGCAAACGTACCTGCCGAAAATGTTAAACCTGTTGCCCTTCTGTTATTCTTAAATTCGGAAAAGTCAGCGGTATCACCCAGCATGGCAAAAAACAAAACGGGCATAATGCCTGCAGCTAGTTCTGCCAGAATTCCAAAGACAAATACCAGGGGAATTTGTGTTGGAGGAATGAAATATATACAGCAGGTCAGGAGCCCGCTTACGACCATTACAATTATGAATAGCCGGCGTTTTCCGAATAAGTTGGTCAGGGGTGTGGCAATAAAAGTTGAAATCATTGAAGCAATAATCACTCCTATAAAGAACACGCCGACTAGTGTTTCACGACCCAGATACCATTTGAAATAGTAAGGAGCGGCACCCTGACGGATGGAATTATAAGTAACCCATAAAAATCCTACTATAAGCATAATTACCCAGGGACGGTTCTTTATAAGGTCCTTAAAATCGGCTTTAATATTTGATTTCTGAGTTTTAGGAGGTTTTATTCTTTCTTTGGTTGCACCGAAAGCAATTAATGAGAATACAACCAAAAGGAAGGCAAGAATATAGAAAGTATACTGATAGCCGAAAGAATCAACTATATGCTGCTCAACGCCTACGGGAGCAAGTTTCTGACCAATTAATTTTACAAGTTTAGGAAGAAAGCCAATGGAAATTAAACCTCCGAAGTAGGCTCCGAAGAAACGGAAGGAAGATACACTGGTACGTTCCAGTACATTGCCGGTCATAACTCCTGATAATGAGGAGTATGGTACATTGTTCGCAGTATAGGCCAGGGTTAATAATACATAAGTAGTATAGGCCCATATTAGTTTACCGGTCGCCGTAAAATCCGGAGCGGTAAAGGTCAGTGCCAAAAGCAAACCAAAAGGAAGCGCTGTCCACAATAAATACGGTCTGAACTTACCCCATCTTGTTTCTGTTCTGTCGGCAATAGTACCCATTATTACATCGGTGATCCCATCGAATGAACGTGTTAGTATAAGAAGTAAGCCAACAGATGCTTCGGGAAGGCCGAAAGTATCGGTATAGAAAATGGGGAGAAAAGCCATAAGAGGCCTCCAGGCAAGGTTTGCAGCAGCATCTCCCAAAGAATAGCCTAACTTTTCACCGAAAGATAGTTTTCCAAATTTCTTATTATCCATGTTAGAAGTGTTTGTAATGTTTTGTTATTTATTAAATAAACATGAAAGCCTCATTACTCTTAATTAGCTTAAGTGATTTTCAAGAAAAATATAAAAATACATTTTATTTCTCAGAAAAAACAAATGCACTGATTCATATTATTTCAGGGTGATTGAATACCCAATACAATTTTAGTTTCTGTTTTGTTTCCTTGCACTTTCAATAGATAAATACCGCAGGAGAAAGAAGGATCAATGGAATTAGTATTGATATGGTTGATTCCGGGTTGAGAAATACCCGTGAACAAATCGGAAAGCTTTCTACCCGAAAGATCATACAGGGTAATTGTAAGCTTCTCATAATCTGTACCGTAGTATATCATAGTCAGCGTATTGCCCTTTTTAACAGGGTTAGGATACAGGATCACCTTACTAAAAGATGGAATATCAGGTGCAATTTGATCCGGAGGGATAATTAGCGATTGTATGGCACATGTAAGGTATGCCAGGGGAGCATTCCAGTTGAT
>CAZQCO010000041.1:0-22384 GCA_964592225.1 uncultured Bacteroidales bacterium | reverse complement strand
GGATTCCGGCCCAATAGATAATCTAATGCAACGATAGCAGCTTCTTTATATTTTTCTTCATTTGTAATGTAATAAGCCTGCAGACTCATAAGGGCTCCATTTGCAACTCCCCCGTTGCTGCCCCAGTAAAAGCTTGAAGCAGGTACCTTATAGGCCGAATTTTGATAGTCATCGTAAAATGAATTGGCATAGTCGATTATTTTTTGTTCTACGGCTTCCATATCCACATCTCCTATGAGGTCATCTGCATTTCTGACAAGAGAAATCAATCCGAGTGGATAAACGCTTCCCCAGCCCGGAGTATAGGCATCACGATCGAGGTAATCATAATCCGATAAGTAGTCTTCATTACCTGTAGTGATATATAGTTCCATAGCGGCCCAGCGAAATTCGTCGGTGACATTTCCGTCTCCATACTGACCGGTAGTCATACCGTCAGGTTGTTGAAAATAAACAACAGGATTGGCTTGTGCCCATTCATAAGCATATAGGGCCGCATCTAAGCAGGAGTCGGCCAGACCCGGATATTCCGATTCATAGTCGGCTAAAATCCGGCTTGCCTGTGCTGCAACCGCAGCCATATCGAGTGTAGCAGCTGTTGTTTTCATGACAATATACCTTGGGTATGTTGCTGCCTGCGCCGGTGTGATCATACCACAAAAGGTCATTTCAGTACATTTATGGTACACGCCACCATCGTTGGGGTCCTGCATGGAAAGCATCCAGCGAAGATTATAAACCCCTTCATCAATAATATCCGGTACGTCATTATCACTTTCAGGTATATTCAAATCGAGTTTGGCAGCATATTCCGGATAATGTTCGGCAATAGCAAAAACGGTATAATTCGATATTCCGGCATTTACAACATACTTATTATAATCTCCGGCATCGTACCAGCCCCGTGGTGTAGAAATAGTCGATCCTGCAGGTCTATCAGGCGATGCAGCAGATGTGTGAATAATAACAGCCGTATCGGGATGTCCTGCGGCACGAGCATAAACTCCGGCATATTCTTCTTCAATAGGCATACTCACTCTTGAGAGATAGTAGAAACGCAGCGATTCTTTTGAGAGATCGTAGTAAATATCTTTCCCGATACGAAAAGGATGGGATTGTAATGCTGATCCTTCAATCTGAATATAGTAGGTTCCCGGCACATTAAATTCAGAGAAATCGGCAATACGGACTGATTGATTGGCAGGTGCCCAGATCTGTGCCGGCCCCAGGGTGCCGGTAAAAACAACTATGTCCGTTCCATCTTCAACTATGGCAAAATTACCATTCTCATCACCTGGTACTGTAGCCAGTTTGACCTCATCAACATAGTATCCCAACTGGTTAACAGTGATAGTTTGCCCTGTGCTATATATAGCTACAGAAATCAGTAGTAGTAATAGTGCTGCTTTTTTCATAATATCTTTTTTCTAGATGGAGAACCAATAGTTCAGTTTTATCAGAAATATATGTGTTCCTTTTACTTTACCGAGGTTTGAAATACTATCGGAAAGATCGGGAAGAGGGTTCTTTTCATTGAAGGTTTTATTATGTGACCATACAAGGTATAAAACGGAGCCGAGTTTATATTCCCATCTGAATACCAGATTCGATCGAAACTGGGCAAATGAAAAGTCGGGATTATCAAATGTATAGGAATTTCTCGATATGGATTCCAGCACGCGAACATCATTGGTTTCTGTATTATAAAATGTCTGATCTTCCGGAACTTCAGTGAAGCGTTCTTCATTATTTCTGGAATCAGCTTGATTTATATTAACAAAATAAAATGTTGCATAATGACCGGAAGAATAGTAGGGACTACCATAGTATTGTAACGATATTTCCGGTGTAAAGAACAGTTCGGCACGGAATGTTAACTCAAGTGTCTGTTGTTCCAGTCGGCCCATAAGATAGTTTACTTCTACTGTTGTATCGATGGTCTGTATATATTGATATTCATTAATATTATTGGAATAAAGCACATAAGGCGATAGCCTGATACGACTGATAGGATGCCAGTTGAGTTGAATATGTGCAAAAATATTCCGTGAATCTTCATGCTGTACCGGGTTATAGTGAACACCACCGGAAAAACTCAGATCTTTTGATTGGTTGCTATTTATGTGGGAAGCAAATTCATGCCTGGCATTCATCCATAGCGCAGGGCCTCCACGTAACTCCCTGGTTTCAAATGAAGGGAATATAGCATTCCAGTTGAACTGTATCCCCCATAAATTATGAAACTGGTTCTCCATGTCAATTCCGGCTGCAGCATATTCTAACTCTCCTCCGAAGCTTGCAGAGGTCGACTGAAATAATGATATCGAATAATTTCTGCTGTATTTTTGCGGATTATTTTCAATGAATTCCAGTTCGGTGGTTTGTCCTATAATATCGGCCTGGCGCAAATAGCCAACATCGTTCAGTTCGAAACCGGGAGAACGCCATTTGAGTTTTTCCTCGAATCTCCATTTTCCTCCTTTTTTACCACCCAATAATTGCCCTCCCGTGCCTGTCAAAGATGTCAGGGAAGTATCATTCCGGCCGGATAGATGATAGGCGTCGGGTCGCTGGTAGAGATGAACCGTCGATTCCTGAATGTTTTGAATGGCTTCGCTGGTTCCGGATAAATACGACATCAGAATTTTCCCGCTGATAAAATAAATCTTATCACTGAAATTTTGTTCAAAATCAAAGCCTCCGCTATACGCATCTTTATTGGAAAGCGATAGTATCCTGTCATCGGTAAATAGTTTATGACTTGCTGTAAATATCCCTCCAACTATTGTATTGGCACTATTTTTTTCCTGCATGAGCCGGGCAACAACAAAATTTGTATAGGGATGAATAAGAGAATCGTGATGTTCATTGCCGGGGAAATAGATGGTAGCATTTTCGCCTGAGGTTACACTCTCAAGAATTCCAACAGATAATCCCTTAGATGTTTTGCCGGTTATTTTTGCAGCTCCAAGTATGGTAGTTTTTTCCGGAGCATACATATAATAATCTCCATCGATTTCTGGTATGAAGCCCGGAGCTTGCCCAATCCGGCGGGAATGGTAGATCCTGTCCTGATCGAGGCTGAAATCAAAAATTTCGTTGCCTTCAAGAAAAAAGGGCCGCTTTTCTTCAAAGAAAGTTTCAAAAGCAGTGAGGTTTAATATGGATGGGTCGGCTTCAACCTGGCCAAAATCAGGATTTATTGTTGCATCCAGCGTAAAGTTTGATGAAAGGCCTATTTTGGCATCAAACCCCAGATTTGGGAATAATTCTTTTGTTTTACCATACGGATTCCGGTCGCCACTTAGTTGGGGTTCATATTTTAATAACGCATAAGGTATAATTTCTACCTGTCTTGAAGAACGGATATTTTGAATACCAACGAGATCGCCGAACAGATAGACCATAGCAGGAGCATTAATGGGTATAAGTTTCCATTGGCTTTCTTCGCTTTTCCGATCGAGCCATCGCCACACATGCATACCCCAAACCTGTTCTTCTTTGTTAGCATACCTTAGCTGGCTGAATGGAATTTGAAATTCGGCTGTCCAGGCTGAGTCTCCTAAGGCCGTTTTACCGTCCCATACAGCGTTCCAGTTCAGATCAAACTCAAAATTGCCCTTATGTTTCAGATCAATTTTCTGTCCTGCCGCGGTCAGGTTAAATTCAAAGGCGGTTTTATTGTCATCGTAACTGTCAATAGCAATTCCGGTAACATCGCCTGTGAATGCATCACGACTACCAAAAATTCGCCGGATTTTTTCAGGTTCACCATCGTAGCAACGTATGGCAACAAAGAGAAAGTTGGAGTTATACAGGATCTTCAGTTCAGAAGGAAAAGTTGCAGGTTGTCCTTCGTAGGGTTGTTGCTGTACGAAATTAGAAGCCCATATTCCTTCATTCCAGCAGGAATCGTTAAGAATACCATCAATCCGGGGAACCAGTTCAGTTCTGGTAGCTTCATAACTTCTCGATGCAATATGAAGAGTATCGTTTCTGCCGAATAAATAAACAGGGAATAATATACAGAGGAGCAAAAGGAAATTCTTAGAACCCATAGAAAAAAATAAATTCAGAAACAAAACAAAAATAATAGTTAAAAAACTGTATTATACATTGCATTCAAGCAAATTTATCATTCGCTAATACATCATGGCTACATCATGACGATGGTTGTTGCCATTTTCACCAGCTTAGGTATTTTAATCCTCCTTCGCGTTCCGCTATGGCGGACGAGAAGGTATGGTTTAATTCCCCGCTTGCTGCGGAAGAAAGAGTCCAGAGCTTGCTCTGGGGTTTAATACCATTTATTCTTTTTAATTCAATTGTTAAAAAATGCAAGCTTTTGTATACCTTTACAAGGTGCATGCTAATATAAACGAAAAAGAATGCTGAAGGAAATTAAAAATAACCGGTCAATCCATATTAGTCTCCTGACAGTGATTGTGCTTACCCTATTTTTTACCGCAGGGATGTAGAAAAGGTATAGCATTAAAATATAAACCCCTGTGGAGAAATCTTCAGGGGTTTTTTAGTTGATTATGAATTACTTCAGTTCTCTGAAACTATAAATATCAAACCCATGGAAGAATTAATTAAAAAACCCGGCACAGTAACAAAATCTGATCAAATGTTTTCCGACCGGATTGCCGATGTTCCACGCTCATTTATCCGTGAGATATTGAAAGTAGCCATAAGTCCCGATGTCATTTCATTTGCAGGAGGATTGCCAAACCGCAATCTTTTTCCGGTAGAGGAACTTAAAGTATCAGCTGGCAAAGTGTTTGACACTATGGGGAAAGATGCTTTACAGTATAGCAATTCAGAAGGTTATTTGCCATTACGTAAGTATATCAGCAACTATTATTCGGTTAAACACGGTCTTCCTGTTCACTCCGATAATATCCTTATCACCTCCGGATCGCAACAGGGACTCGACTTGTTGGGTAAAATTATGCTAAACCATAGCGATGAGGTAATAATCGAAGAACCTGGCTACCTGGGCGCTATACAGGCTTTCTCATTATACCGGCCAACATTCAGGCCGATTCCTTTACTTAATGATGGTATCGATACAGTTGCATTGGAAAAGACACTTTCAGGCGGTGATCCCAAACTCATGTATGTAGTACCGGAATTTCAAAATCCTTCGGGGATCAGTTACTCGTCCGATGTTCGATTGAAGGTAATAAAAAGCTTGCAGGGAAAGAGATGCTTTATTGTTGAAGACAATCCCTACATTGATTTACGCTTCGAAGGCACCGGTTCGAAAAGTTTTTATTCCTACCTGCCGGAAAAGACAATACTTCTGGGAACTTTCTCGAAAACCACTGTACCGGGTTTTCGAATGGGATGGATCGTCGCACCCGATGATCTGATGGAGAAATTACTAATTGCAAAACAGGCAGCAGACCTGCATACCAGCATCTTTACTCAAATGTTACTCTTCAGCTACCTGTCGGATTATGACAATGATTCCCATATCCGGAAAATAATCAATGTTTACGGACGGCAGCGAGATGCTATGGTGAAAGCAATAGAAAGATATTTTCCTTCGGATGTTAAATTTACCTGTCCTCAGGGAGGTATGTTTCTTTGGGTGACACTTCCGGGAACTTTATCTTCCATGGAGTTATTCAATATTGCCATTGAAAAGAACGTGGCTTTTGTTCCGGGGAATCCTTTTTATACTGACCGAAGGGATCATTATTCGACATTACGCCTGAATTTTTCCTGTTCCGACGAAACGGTTATTGACGAAGGCATAAAGAGACTTGGGGGGTCAATAGATGAATTGATGGGAAAATCAATGAGTGAAGCAAATTAAAAGAATAGTCACGAATATTTTATTAAGAAGAATTGTCAAGGAAATACTGAATTTCCTCTATTTTCCGATGCCGTTCCATTGAATACGTATCTCCCGATTGGTCGAGCCATTCATACAGTTCAAGAGCTTTTTTATATAAGTCTACTTTTTGTTCAGTTTCCTGTCTTGATTTTGCATTGATGACCAGGATCTCGGCCAGCAGATCGATATTGGACTTATGAATGCCTTTTCGCTTTATAATAAAATCCACTATCTCGTGAAGCTGAGTCTGTAGAACTTGTGTAATTGAGATATCAAGATGTTCTTTTAAAACTTCGTCGGTAGTTTGTTGAGTTTCTTCTTCTGTTAATTCCTTTAAACCTAGTAATCGCCTTATAAGCGATACAAACGCCTGTGTCATGAGTTCGATCTGTCTGAGCAGGTAATCGCGCTGTTCCATATTAATAAATTTCTAAGAATTGATGATATTTTATAAACTCTCAGGAAAAATCAGTGTTTAAATTTTCGAAGATAGGCAAACCATGAAGATTTCAGATAGATAAGGAAAGGTAAAATAAGGAATAGTGTAGCAATGCCTTATTTTGGTTTGGGTGTTTTTGAACCGGTTAAAGGCAAAGAAATTTTATAGTATTAACAGGTTTTGAATTGAGAATTAGTTTCCATGTTTTATCAGCAGTTTTCTAATTTTTGTCAGCAATAAATCTTTATTTATGGGCTTGGCAATATAATCATCACAGCCTGCTTCCATAGCACGCTGGCAATCTTTAGATTGAGCATATGCTGTTTGGGCAATGACAGGCAGATCAGGAAGGTGTTGTTTAATGATCTTTGTAGCCTCGAGTCCGTTCATTACAGGCATTTTTATATCCATTAATATCAATCCTATTTCAGGATTTGAATTTACCAGGTTTACAACTTCATTGCCGGTGTTTGCTCGCAGTATTTTTATATTTTGTTTAATTAAAATTTCCTCAAGATACCGGTAGCTGGTATCATTGTCTTCGGCAATTAAAATAATAAAATCTGACAAAATCTTGTCTGCTTTTTTATTTGTTGAAATCTCATTTTTATAAGTATCAGTAATATAACTGTAGGGTAAGGAAACATAAAAAATAGAGCCTTTTCCATCTTCTGAATCCACCCATATTTTACCACCCATCATTTCGACAAAAGCTTTTGAGATTGATAATCCGAGCCCCGATCCTTCTATGGCTCTTTCTGAAGAATCCTCTCCTTGAAGAAAGCGTTCGAATATTTTTTTGTGATATTCCGGCTTGATACCAATGCCTGAATCCTGAACATAAAAAATAATAGATTCGTCCTGAACCCTGTATCCGAGTATAATCTGACCCGAATCGGTATATTTTAATGCATTTTTTATCAGATTGGTTAATACCTGGTTAAGTTTTATTTCATCAGTTTCGATAATACTCCGGCTATCCGTTAATTCTTTTTTGAAGATTAAATTCAGATTTTTCTTCTCGGCTTCTGGCAGGAAAAACTCATACAGTGTATCCAGCATTTTATTCACTGAAGTTGGCTCTATTGCAAGCTCAACCTGTCCGGCCTCGATTTTTGAGATATCGATAAGATCATTAATAATGCTCAGCATTCGTTCGCCGCTATGCTGTATTACCTCTAGATACTTTGATTGCTCTTTTCCGGTAAGATCGGGATCTTTCAGAAGTTCTGTGAATCCCAGAATACCGTTCATAGGAGTACGAATTTCATGACTCATATTTGCGAGAAAGGCGGTTTTCAAATGATCGCTTTCTTCAGCTTTTTCTTTGGCCATCTGTAATTCTGTCTCTGCCTGCTTACGTTCAGTGATATCGCGGTCAATTCCTCTGAATCCGACTATATTACCTCCCTGATCAAATATCGGATCTGCATTACTTTCAAGGTACCGAAGTGATCCATTTTTATTTCTCCAGCGGATAGTCCAGTTTCTCCATCCACTTTTGGATTGAATGCATTCAAAAAACTTTTGTGAGAATGTCTCCCGATCTTCGATATCCATTAAATCAAAAGGATTATGCTTTATGAATTCTTCTACCGGATATCCAAGTATTTCTTCAACAGAACGATTACAGTATGTATGTTTCCCATTAATATCGAGTTCCCAAATCCACTCAGATGTTGTTTCAACGATAGAACGATATTTTTCTTCACTAAGCTTTAGCGCTTCTTCGGCATGCTTTTGCTCTGTAATATCCTGCACCATAGCAATATAAAGTATACTTTTTCCCTCTTTATCGCGTACGACTGTAGATATCAGGCTACCCCAGAACAGATGTCCATCCTTTCTTACATACTGCTTTTCGGTTTTGTATTCTATTAATCTGCCTTCTGACAGTGCAATTATATTTTCTTTGTCTATATCGACACGCTCTTTTGGTGTAATATCGGCAAACGACATATTAGTTAGCTCTTCAACCGAATAGCCTGTCATTTTACAAAATGCAGGATTTGCATTAATAAATTTAAAGTTTGGGTCGGCAAGAGTAAGACCAAAATTTCCCCTTTCAAATATCGACCTGAACCTTTCTTCACTTGCCTGAATAGCTTCTTCGGCTTTTTTCCTCTCGGTTATATCTTTTACAAATGAGAAGGAATGTTTCTTTCCTTCAAATTCGACCATATTAATTGTAACTTCTACAGGGAAGGTTGTCCCATCTTTTCTTTTATGGAAGGTTTCAATAGTTCGGTTTCCTTTCTGTGTGGTAATATTGCGATGTCCCTTCCATCTTTTTATGTTGTAAGTGGGATTAAAGTCAGTAATTTTAAGTTTTACTATTTCTTCAGAGGTATATCCCAAACTTTTACAAGCTTGGTCGTTGGCGTAATAAATCTTTCCGTCATCATCGAGTTGGAATATTGCAATTTTTGAATGATCGATACCAAATTGTGTTAATCGTAACCTGTCCTCAGCTTCTTTTTGTAAGGTTATATCGCGGTAATTAATAATAATTGCAGCAATATTCGGATCCTGCAACCGATTTATTCCGGTTCCTTCTACCCACCAAATGGTTCCGTCTTTACGAACCGCACGGAATTTAGCACTTACTGTTTTTCCTTTTTCAGATCGTATCTCATTCAGGAGATTTAGTATTTTTTTTCTGTCTTTGTCGTAAATTGTTTCCAGTGCACTTTTACCAATTCTTTCTTCAATGGGATACCCAGTCAGTTTTGTAACCGATGGACTTTCATAGATCACCTCACCTTTTTGATTAATTAATGTAATGGCTTCGGCACTGTGCTCAATCATACTGCGGAATTTCTTTTCACTTTCCTGAATGGCTTTCTCTGCATTTTTTCTTTCAGTTATATCTGTAATATGAGCGATAGCCATTCGAAGTGAACCATCACTATTTTTAATCCATTGAGCTCTGACGCTTCCCCAGATTATATGTCCATCCTTATGGATATACCTTTTTTCAAAATCCTCCTCCACCGGTTCATTATTCATTTTTTTTCTGATCCACTCATTACTTTTTTCTTCATCATCGGGATGGGTTACCAGGCTTATTGTGTTACCGATGAATTCTTCTTTAGTGTAACCAAACATTTCGCACAGAAGTGGATTTGCAGCAAGATAAGAGCGACCATCGGAGCCTATTATACTCATTCCTGTAGGCGCGCTATCGAAAGCAACCCGAAATTTTTCTTCACTTTCACGCAATTCTTTTTCGGCTCTGTTTTGTGCTGTGATATCGGTATGAACTCCGACAAGTCCGATAACCTTTCCACTAATATCTTTAATTGAGTAAGCGCGTAATTTTATTTCCAGAATGCTCCTGTTTTTTCCGTAAATCTCAACTTCACCATTCCACTCACCGCCTTTCTTGATGGTCTGAAAAACCTTATACCCCACTTTTTTATCAACATACAGCGTAATAGGAGAATTATTCTCAATCTTTCCAAATAAAGAAGTGAATACTTTGTTCTGATAATAGTGTTTGCCTTCGGGGGTAGAAATGCCTATTGCGTTGGATGAGTTCTCGGCGGCAATTTTAAAATGTAATAATTGATCATTTAACTTTTTTTGTTCAGTAATATCGCAGAATGTAGTAATCACCTGGTAAGGTTTTTTCTCTCCCTTCCTGAATTCCGGAACAGCATTAATGTTTATCCAACGGTATTCATTGAGGGCAGGATTAAATATTCCCATTACAGTATTTCTTACCCTCTTTCCTTTTTCCAGGCTAATCATGGCAGGATGCTTGTTCCAGTTGAATGGTGTACCATCGTCTTTTATGGCTTTCCATTCCTCCGATTTGGATGTCAGTTTATAAAGTTGTTCTTTTTCAAGGCCTAATATCTTTTCGGCAGCTGGGTTTGCTTCGATAATTCTACCTTCCGTATCCTGGAAAACAATACCAGTATCCATCGTATCGAATAAGTCCTTGTATTTTTTGAAATCATCCATTATAGGTGATTAATTACTGAATATTTCATTAACAACTTATTATAACCTAATATACAAATTCTTTACAATTAAAAAGTATTTCTGTTATTAATTCAATGATTTTTTGAATGTTAACTACTAATCGGAATTTCCAATTATTTTCCTGGCTGGCTTCGCTTCGGACTTTTTTTACATTTTTATAATAAATCATACTCTCTGTCAGGGATACATAATTTTCTGTATCTGCCGCCAGGTAATGAGCCGGATATTGTTTTCTTTTAGTACCTCCTTAAATTCATTACTCATACAATAATTCACATCACGTTGTCGCCATGATGCTTCATAGTAATCATTGCCATTAGTCATAGCCCTTGTTTCCTCATTATCATAAGCAAGGTGAAAGATTAGCTCATAAACACCGGGTCCGAGGTTCTGCAAAATACCAGTATAATAGTTATTCCATTCGGAAGGTTGAATATCCGTTGTGGTTTCAAATATTTCATCGATAATTATCTGGCTTTCTATTTCCGGAATATAGAAACTGTCTCTCTCAGCGAGATAGTTTCTTGGTATTAAAACCGGTATTCGGTAATCTACGCCCAGTTTCAGATACATTTTAAATAATTTCAGGTTTCCAAAGTGCGGGAGCATGTGGCTATCCAAATGAGAAGGATTGATCCCGAATGACAGTGCTTTCTCAATTTGTGCTCGCATTTCCTTTTCGACTTCAACAGGATGGGCATGCTGTATTGCCTTCTGGGTAGTGGCATAAAAGTAGCCCTGCTCATCAAGCAAGCTCGATATCTGGTTGGCGGGCGAGATACCACTCCATTTATAAGTATTCCATTCCGAAGTATAGGTCAGGTGCAAGCCAAAATCGTATTCCGGATGGTTGACAGCAAAATCGGCCATTTCCGGAAACCAGGGACAAGGAACCATGATAGAGGCAGAAGATATAAGGCCTTTTTTGAAAGCATCAAATACGGCCTGGTTGGTAGCATGTGAGACCCCGGCATCATCGGCATGGACAATCAGTAATTTTGCATCGGGGGAATAACCCAGTTTTTCAGCCAGGGTTGCTGGTTGGGCTCCAAGAGTATAGATCCCGGAAATAAATAGTAGTGATAAGACGAAGAGTTTTAAATCAGAGTTCAAAGATTTCATAATAATTAATTTAAAAAAGGTCAAGTAGTATTTTTATATATTTGAATTATATGCGATTCTAAAGGTATTAGAAAAATGGGGAAAGTACTTATATTATACTATAGTAAAGACGGTAACACAGCTAAGATGGCGCGTTACATACACGAAGGAGTGGAACAGATCTCCGGTATTGAAATAAGAGAAAAACCGATTGATCAGGCCGGCCGTGATGACTTATTGTGGTGCGATGGTATTGCTCTGGGTTCTCCTACTTTCCTTGGCACTGTCGCTGCTGAAATGAAGAAATTCTGGGAGAATATGTTACCTGACTGGCAAAAACTGGATGGTAAAATTGGCTGCGCTTTCAGTTCGGAAGGTGGATGGGGAGGAGGTGCCGAACTAACCTGCCAGGCTTTGATGACTATTATGTTGAATTACGGTTTTCTGGTATTTGGAGTGACAGATTATTCAGGGCATCAGTTTACAGGGCATTATGGCGCCACGCAGGCAGGGGAGCCCAGGCAGGAAAAGGAGATAGAATCGTGCCGTAAACTGGGAAAACGTTTGGCGGAATGGGTCTCAGTATATGTTGATGGTAAAAAAGAACTGCATCCTTTGAAAGGACTCTATAAGAGAAATCCCTGGAGCTGACAATTTTAATTCATCCTAAATCTTAAAGTGTAATGAGTGATTGTAAAAAGGTGCTTTTTCTTATAGTATCCGGGTATTTCATCAAGAATTAAAATGAAGAATCCTTCTTTGGCATAAGAAATTCTGAACCGAAGCATGTTTCATTCCAATATTTTGAATCGTTCTATATAAGGTGAATTTCCCGAATTGGCTTCTCAAATATCAATATTTTCAATATCTTGCAATGGATTAAAAAGATTTCTTACATAAGCGTGTTTGCAAATTAATTATTCTTCATTCCTTATATCAGACATAGTATAATTATCTTTATAGATAATATATACCGTGATGAATTTTTAAAGTACCATGAGTTATCGAATAATAACATAATTGCTGTAAACTTCAATATTTCAATAAAAACGAAAATTATGAAAACGAAAATTATAGGTTTTCTGACAAAATTCCGGATTAGAATTGTATTTTTTGTTCTGGGTATTGGCTCGCTAGTCTGGTTCCTTATCAGGGTTATTCCAAAACCCAGCCGGGCAGCTTATCCCTGCATGAAAGCTGCAGTTCCTCTTGCTTCATCTTTCATTACCTACTTAATTGGTATTACGAGTATTTCATTCCTGTTTCGAAAAGCCCGGGAGCGTATTTACCAATCGAGATACCTGCTAGCCTCTGTCTTTGTTTTGGTGGGTTTAGTAGCCGGGGCATGGACTATTCTTAGCACGAGAGCCATAACTTTAGCTGCTGATAATGATCCTCAGCCTCCACAGGCAGTTAACGAACCTGTAGGAGTAGGCAAAGGTATTTATCCGGGCAGGGTTGTCTGGGTGCACAATCCCGATGCTACCAATGAAAACTGCGATAACCTTCCTAATTCAGGTGATTACTGGTATATGGAGGCCAATACGGATCAGGATGTGGTAAACGCTATGCTTTCTTCCAGTATCCAGCAATTAACCGGAACTGCTTCAGATGCAGCTGCATGGGATTCCATTATTATTTATTACAATCGCAACCATGGCAGAGGAATTGTCGGATATACACCGGGAGAAAAAATAGCTATAAAAATCAACCTTAATGCTATAGGTAATGGCCCCCACAATATTAATACTTCTCCGCAGATTTGTTATGCCATATTGGATCAACTGGTAAATGTTGTGGGTGTTGCACAAACCGATATCAGCATTGGCGATCCTCTTTGCTCCATGAATCCTGTTACATACGATAAATGTCATAATACATTTGCGAATGTTACCTATTGGGGATCAGGAGGGGGATTGACCTCTGCAACACCATCTTCAAATGAGGTACTTCATGCCAGTGACGGAAGTTATGATGACAAGTTACCCCAGGCGTATCTCGAAGCCAGTTACCTGATCAATATACCTATTCTTAAAAAGCATCACCGGGCCGGGATATCTTTATGTTGTAAAAATCACTTTGGTTCCATTGGTGCCTATACCAGCGGTGCCTGGCATTTACACCCTTCTTTGCCATGTTCAATAACAGATGGCATTGTTGATAATGGCGATTACGGAGTATACCGTTGTTTTGTTGATATTATGGGGCATGAAGACCTGGGAGGCAAAACCATTTTGTTTCTGGTTGACGGCATCTGGGGCTCCACGAACTGGGGACATCCTGCTGTCAGGTGGCATATGGCTCCCTTCAATGATGATTGGCCATCATCCCTGTTTGTTTCACTTGACCCCGTTGCTATTGAATCGGTGGGTTATGATTTTCTATATGAAGAATTTGATCCCGATCAATCTGAAACTCTGCATCCTGAGGAAGGTGGAGCGTGGACAGGTGATAAAGGCCCATTCCCGTATTTTCATGGAACTGACGATTATCTGCATCAGGCAGCTGACCCAACCAACTGGCCAAGTGGTATAGAGTATGATCCGGAGGATGACGGTTCTATCCTGACCAGCATGGGAACCCATGAACACTGGAACAATGCTATCGATAAGCAATATACCCGTAATCTTGGAACCGGTAATGGTATTGAACTGGTTAGTGCCTATACTCCTGATGCACTTAACAGGATAGATTATATCCCTGAAGGATTTGAAATGAATCCGAATACGCCCAATCCATTCAGCGAAAGTACAACCATACATTTCAAACTGGCTATACCGTCGGTTGTTCAGCTACGGATATATAACACACAGGGTGCAGTGATTAAGATGGTCAATTACAGTGAACGTATGGTAGGGCCTTACGAATACCTGTGGAACGGTACCAATGAAAACGGAATGCCTGTACCCGGAGGAACCTATATTTGTACAATTTCAGTATTCAACCACAGAGGTAACTTTACCATGTCGAATAAAATGTTAGTAACGAGATAGCTGATTCTCACAAATTATAACACTTTTGAACCAACATAATTGCCCTGCCAGGTTATCTGCCTGACAGGGTAATTTCTTTCTATCTTTGCTATAAACAAAACTTTAATCCTGCTGTTTTTAATAAACACCAACCATTTATTATTATGGATCTATCTTCGGCATTTCTTCAGATTAACTGGTTGTCTGTTATTGTATCGGCCCTGGCTGCTTTTGCATTAGGCAGTCTTTGGTACTCCCCTGTGCTTTTTGGCAAAACATGGCAGAAACTTATTAAACTTTCTGATGAAGATATGAAAGGCGCCAATATACCACTTATCTTCGGTAGTACTTTTATCCTCAATATTATCGGAGCCTTCGTTCTCGATATGTTCATCGGCCGGGAATCGACTTTAATGACAGGCCTGATGGCAGGTTTATTGGTGAGCCTGGCATGGATTGCCACATCGTTGGGAATTAATTACCTGTTTACGCGAAAACCTTTTAAATTATTTATAATCGATGCCGGTTACTATGTAGCTTTTTTTACTATTATGGGGGCTATTCTGGGAGCGTGGTAAATTAATAATCTGGAAGTATCGAATTAACGATAGATTTTAAGTCAACCCTAACCTCCCGCTAAAGGCGGGACAGGCTCTTACTATCCTTTGCTTTTAACTTCGGATAGCAAAGGAAGGGGCTACAACTGGGGTAGTGTATAAGTTAGATAGGTTTTCAACCCCAAATCCCTTACTATCCTTCGCTTTTAGCTTCGGATAGCAAAGCAAGGGGCTATAACTTATATGTTGCAAAGGTTTTCCCTCTTTAGCTAAAGAGGGTTTTATTTTTAACTTATAATAGCATCTATTTCATAAAACCTTATCATATTTGATATAAAGAAGATATTTTTATTCATTAAGTAATATAATTAGTTATATAATGACTACGAACTCCCAATCCGTATTACTGCGCAGACTCGTTCCCGGAGATAAAGATTCAATTGCACAGCTTGCAAATAATAAAAATATATTTGATAATGTTCGCGATTTTTTTCCGCATCCCTATACTGAAAAGGATGCCATAGAATTCATTGGAATATGCGAGCAGGAAGACCCTGCCCGAACATTTGCCATTGAGTATCAGCAGGAATTTGCAGGCGTTATCGGACTTGTACTTCAGACGGATGTTTATCATAAAAGTGCCGAGATTGGTTACTGGATAGGAGAACCTTTCTGGAACAAAGGTATTGCTACGACAGCTATCACTCTGATGCTCGACCATGCTTTCAACAACCTGAATCTTATAAGGGTTTATACCGGAGTTTTCGATTTCAATAAGGCATCGCGCCGTGTGTTGGAAAAATGTGGTTTTAAACTGGAGGGTATTTTTGAAAAATCTATAATCAAAAACGACATTATATGTAATGAATACCGGTATGCCAGATTAAAGGATAGCAGGGATTAGAATTTTATCCGTTATATTGAAATATACCGATGAATGGTAAAAAGATTTTCTCGCAGCAGTTACAGTCGTCTCCTTATAATTAAGGTATTTTATTTTTCCTTTAGCCCAACATACAGACTTATCTGAGGGTTTTTTCCAAGGCTCCTGTCATCGTGCAATTCGAAATCTCCTATACTATCGGAGGGGAAATACCCGGAATTTGGCATCCATTTTGTAAAAATATATTTCTTCATGCGTCCCATGGTTATACCCCAGGCAATCTTGCTTTTGGGTCGGATTGGGAAAACAGCATAAGTTATTGCAGGAATTTCGTAGGATTGTAATCCCTCCGGTATACTGTCAATTGCTGTAACCACATCGCCATAAATATAGTTAAAAGTGCCTTTCTTCGGGTCATAATCTTTGCTGACAGCAACGGTAGCCCAGGGTTCCTTTTTATGAGGTATTGGATTCTTTTCTTTTAAACTGTTAAATTCTGCCGCAACTTTTCCTACATCTTTATAGATAGCCTTATCACTCGTATGTATCATTAATCCTATAAACTGAATGGGCTTATCGAACGTAACCATTTCGGGTTCCGACTTATCAATGTTTCCAATCAGAATATAATACAATACAAAGGCTGTTACAAGTACTAAAACGATAATGATTAAGGTTGTTTTCATTTTAGGTAAGATTTAGCTTGTATTAATTTATTAAATATTGCTTTATCAATTTTGGCCCCGGTTAAATATATCTTTACTTACAGGCAGCATTTTCCCAAACATCAGCTCCCGGATTTTTTTCACCGCTGTCGGTATACAATCCCGAATTCATAAAGACAGTATAGGGATATCCTGCCAGTTGACTGAAATATTCTTCTGCGTCTTCCCTGAAAAACCATATTACACCTTCCAGGTGGTCCAAACCAAACAGGGCATTGAGCATCGACTCCTGTGCATGATGCTGTATGCCACATTCTGCAATAAATAAGGGTTTGTCGACAGTTATACCAAAAGATTCAAAATCGTAATGAACTGCTGTCACCGGTGCCGTGCTCGATGGATTGAAGAGGTGCGGATAGGTGGAAAATGCAAATCCTTCGCCCAATTCATCAAAGGGGATATTTAAAGTTTTGTCATTGTTAATCTGTTGTTTATAAAATTCCCATTGAATCGAGGGCCCGACGACATTGTCCGTATTTTGGTTTATTTCTTTCAGTAAGGAAATAAGATTGGGAAAATCTTCAGGATGGTCATTATAATACATGTTGATCTCAACACCCTGGGAGATATAATCGGGTTCCAGTTTATCCACGAGATAGTCAACCCACTTTTTGTATAAATCTCGTAATTCTTCGTCGGCAAAATTATCGGCCGGAGGCGGTTCATTTTCCCAGTTGTTGGAAGGTGCATTTCGGTCGTTGTTCAATGGGCTAACAGAAAGATACACTATTCCCTGGTGGTTGGTTGCATGCGTTGCCAGTGAATTTATAAGGTCTTTAAAATCCTGGTCCGTACAGCTGAGATCTTCACACTGCTGCAGATAATTCCAGGGTACGTTGTCGCCGAAATGAATAAGCATGATCTCCGAGTCGTAGGTATTGACATAATTATCAGGATTACTGCTGATCAAAGCACCGGGATAAAAAGCAAATCCCAGGTGGATGCAACCCTCATTGCCATCAGGTTCTTTATCATTGCAGCAAACAATAGAAAGCAGAATGGTGATTATAACAAACCATTTTCCGGATGACCTGGTAAGACACTCTAGTTTTCCAGTCATTATCTAATGATTTTTGATTTATGTACTTTAAATTTCGTTAAATATCCTTTACAAATCAAGTAGAAATATCAATATCGACTGATTACTGAAAGTTTAAGCTTAAACTATTTCTCCCGGTCTTTATATGCAGAAAAAGCCTGGGAGGAAAGTGTATCGAATAAAAACGGATAATCCTTTTTTGATTTTATAAATATGGAAAGAATACGGTAAAATAGTTGTTAAGCTTATATCTGAATTATACTGACAAAACCCTTGTGATTCTGAGTTCAGGGGAATAATAGAATATTCGGGCATAAGTTAAAGGCATTCAATGATTTTGAAAGATCAAAAAATTGTTATGAATTATTACATCCATTTTTCCATGATAGTTGCAATTGTTTAATTTAATTCTTAAAAAATGAAATTTTTGAAGATTGTTTATGTAATTATTGTATTGGTTGTGTTAGTAGCCGTTATCAAAGCACAGAAGCCCATCGTTGTGAATAGCCAAAAGTTTTCTCTAACCGGAAAAGAATATAGTGGAGTTACGGTGTCGATACCCGAAGTTGACTATGAAACTGTTAAAAAAGAATAGATCAACCTTCTTAATAAAGGCACAAAATCAAAAGTTAAAGAAGCAGAGAATGGAGAAATTTCCATTTTCGGGGCTTTTATTAAGCCGGTTTCTAAGAAATCAGTCAATGTATACAGCCAGCTCATTCGCCAGGATTCAGCCGTTCAATTAATAGCCGCAGTTGAATTAAAAAGAGATCATTTTATTACGGAAGTGAACGACCCGGCAGAATATAATCAGCTAAAATCGGTTCTTTTCGATTTTGCCAAAGAAGAATATGTTGGTGCCGTAAAAAACGAAGTTAAAGCTGAAGAAAAAAAGCTACAGGATTTCGAAAAGGAACTGAGCAATTTTCAGGACCGGAAAAAACAGCTGGAGAGTAATATAAAAGAATACGAATATAATATTATGGTTTCCGAAGATGCACTTGTCTTGCTTAATTCGGACCTGGGCCTTATAAATGATGAGCTGAGCAACCTGAAAGTTACCCTGACTACCACCGATAATGAGCTTGTTAAGGCCGATCTTGAAGAAAAGCTAAAGGAGAAAGAAAAGGAGAAAAAGAAAACATTAAACTCTATTGAAAAGGGAAAAAAGAACATTTCCGGAAACAAGTCTGATATTGAAAAAGCCAATATGGAAATTGATGCCACTGTGGTACAAATACAAAATAAAGTACGTGAAATAGAGGCACAACGGGCATTGGTTGAGAAAATGAAAAAGAAGCTGGCAACTATTGAGAGCTATTAATTTGTAGGATTGATAATCGGAAGGATTTTCAGCAAAATACTGTTTTTCGATATTTCAATATACGCTAACGATACTGAATAAAAGGCAGTTGAATGCCTTTTATTTTTTGCTGGCAATCGTTAATTTTGAGTTTCCATGATCCAAATACTGGTTCCATCAGAATCGTCGGGATCACCTCCGTACGATTCAAATACAATCTTACTTAGGTCAGATGAGATAGAAGGGGCTCCATCGTATCCTTCATAATTTGTTATTCTTTCAGGATTTCCTCCTTCAATTGAAATCTTGTAGATATTGGCAAATTCTAATTCAGCATCACAGCTATAAATGATAAACTCACCATCATTTGTAAAACAAGCATCGGTTTTATCTCCACTTCCGGAAGTAACTGTTTTTTTATCGCTTCCATCAGGCTTCATTATCCATATATCCCATTTCCGGTGGTCATGCTTCTGAAATAATAGGTAATCTCCATTGGGCGACCAGTTAGGTTGCCGGCAATCATCATCTTCATTTGTCAATGCTTGATAGCTTATACTATTATCCAATTTGTGTTTCATTATCACACCTTTCTTTTCCACATCAACAGGATGCGATTCAAAAACAATCCATTGTCCATCGGGTGAAAATGTAGGTTCATAGGCCATATAATTTAACCGATTGGTTATTTGAATCTCATCACCAGGTTTCCCATCTTCATCAATTATAAATATTTCATCATGTGGTTCTCTCGACGATGAAAATACTATGCTTTCATTTTGCGAATTCCAGCTTGAACCCGGAAGATTAACATTACCGCTTCCATCCATCGCAAGTGTATCAAGCTTACTATTTTCCAAATAGAAAATGAAAATATCTGCAGGCTCAACGTTATATCCTTTTCTGAACCTGGTGAAAACAATAGCATTACCGTCAGGAGAAAATGCCGGATTCTGCAAACTCCCCGAAAGAGGAATATTTAATTTTACAGCATTATCATGTCGGAGATAGGAATCAGGGTCAATTTCCTCACAACTTACACTAATAAGGAAAAGACCTGAAAAAATTAAAATTGAGCGGTAACTGGTCATAGGATTATTTAAAATTAATTTGCCATATTTGTGTAATAATTTCTACTTCCAATAAATCCATTCTTTCTCCAAACTGCAACTTTAAATTGCGCACCAGTTCATCAGAAGCACTGACAACATATATTTCCGAGTATTCTTTATCATCCAGTATTTCTATTACATTTTCAATATCGGGTGAAGCCCGAAGAATATCAATGTTCTTCGAACTGCACTCGGTAAGCATCTCCAAAAAGCCTCCCAGATTATCACCATAGAGGGATGAATAATCAGTTATTATTAGTGGAGAATCTGCCTCGGAAATTAATTTTGCGCTCTTAATAACGGATTGACATTTAGAACCACTAATCCATAAGCACCTGGTTTTTGTTATTGTGAAGATAGATGCTAAACCTGTAAGTATTAAACCCAGAAAAAGTGTAAGGTAAAAAAGCCGGTTGCTGGCTATTTTACGTGAGATTAAGAAAGACATGTATAGCAATAGAGCAATGTACATTATAGTATGGTATCGCCATAATGCCGATCCTCCGGAATTTCGGATAATATCAGTTAAATAAAAGAATAAAAACTGAGGAAAGAAGATAAGTGCAAGAAAAGAGGAAACCTTTGCAGATGATTTTCTAAAAACATAGATTATTGATGATATGATTAAAGTAAAAACTACTATATCTGACAATATTACCACGTAATTACCCTGATATTTATATTGCAATGCTATTTCTGCAAGGGGCTTCATATCGGTTAAAAACATAAATGTCCTTGAAAAACCCATTATCTGCCGAATAAGCGGGTCCCACGGAAATTTATTCTTGAAAAAGTACGAATGCCATGCCAGTGAGGAGATAATTTCATTCCTGTGAATAAATATGGAACAAATCCAGGGCAAATAAACGAGAAGAATAGCAAATAAAGAAATGCTGTAATTTTTACGAAGTTCCTTATTAAAAATCAGGATATAAATAAAATGACCAAAGAGAACGATTCCTGATAACACCGATGTATACATAGCCATGATTCCGATCAGTGAGTATGCAATCCACCATTTTAGCCTGTTTTTTTGTATGACTTTCAGAAATAAATAGTTTAACACGATCAGGAAGAATGCCATTAAGATCATATATCTTGATTCCTGGGCATAATATTGAAACATAGGTGAGACCGCATATAAGCTGATCGTTATCCATCCTGCCAGATCAGACTCAAATAATGTTCTGGCCAAAAGAAATAGAAATGGTATTACGAGAATAAAAATGAAAACAGAAAATAACCTGTAATGAATAGGATTGTCTCCTACAATTCTATACCAGATCATTAAAAACGGATAATGCATGGGTGTAAGATTGGTACTTGAAAACAATCCTTTTATCTGTGAACCTATTGTCTGGTTTTGTGTGCTTAGATGTAGAAGACTATCGTAAACACTGAAACTGGTAATTTCATTAATGGGTATAAATTCAGAATATTTATTAAGTGGAATACCCGAAGTATGTTGGATGGTGCAAATTTCATCATACCAGAATAACCTGTGGTTCAAGTGATAAAATTTCAACGAAACTCCCATGAGTACAATAATTAAATATAGCCAGGGTTTTTGCAGGAAGTGTTGGATAGGGTTCATGTTTTTAGCAGTTGATTCTTACAAACGGGATAACAAGTTACTATATCTTATCACTATTGTCAAGTCGGAAACATAAAGGAATACAATATGAAGATGATTCGTCGACAAATTTTTGTCAAAGTTCCCGCAATAAGATGTCGTTGGCGCCTGCCTGCCGGTTTAACTGCTTTTGGCAGTCAGGCAGGTTTACACCGACTTATTTTACGAGCCACAAACCTTTGAAAACCACTGAAACCCGCATGCAATATACTATGCTTTATATTAGTACCGGTTTTTAACATTATTAATTCACATTAAAACTGTAAATGGTTGATTTTCTTTTCTTTTTGGTTCTCTCATGGATCCTTCAAAAAACTCGATTGCGCCCAGAGCAATTTGTTTCGATATATATCCACCGTGTCCAATGTGTTTAGTAGCTAATTCTCCAATTTTATTTAAGTCTTCATCTGGCAAATTATCAATGCGAGATACAAGTTCATTTTCACCATATGCTAATAAAAGGTCCTGTTTAATTGAATGTCTACTTGCTAAAATCATCAATAAAGAATAAAAAAGAGATTTTAAGAAAACAATTAGTAGCTTAATAAATTGTCCGGAAAACTATTGCAGGTTCAATATGATGTTTATATAACGAAAAATGTTTAAAAGTATCATTACAATATTTTTACTACTATAAAATCTTACTAAAATTATTCATTTGACAGTAGTTTTCTTTAAAATATTTATGAAACTTTATATATATTGTCAAGTATAATTATAAACTTATATGCAGACCTAAACCCCAATTAAGTTGAAATATAGAAGTATTAATATATTTTCTC
>CAZQCO010000040.1:0-32160 GCA_964592225.1 uncultured Bacteroidales bacterium | reverse complement strand
GCTAACAAATGCTCAGGCACACCGATCGATGTGGACATATGGGTAGAGCCTGTGGCTATGGTTGACCTTGTTAGTCAAAATCCGGCTGACACGGTATTTTGCTCGGGTTTAACTACGGATGTATTAATTACCAGTATAACACAACCTACGTATGATGTACGATTCAGGTATGTGATAAAACCATTATCACCTCCTGATATAAACTTTATCTATTCGGGAGGAACTACTAACCTGGAAAAGAATGACAGGATTACAGATACAATTATCAATTTATCAGGTATAGTACAGTATATCCATGTTATTGTTACACCTTATATTATTAATTCATTAGGAATTGAAACCTGTGGAGGTATTGATGATACACTACGCTATGCTATAACCCCAAGCCTGAAAATGCGTGACTGGGCAAAGAGTTATGTATTTGATACTATCAATATCAGGTGTTTCCATGATAATTCCGGTGTCATATATCTGAATTCAACAGGCGGAATAACTGCTTATCCGGCTTATGATTTCTATGACCTGGATTATTACTTTGAAGGATCAGAGGAATTTGGAGATTCGGTTTATAATTTGGGAGCTGGCACTTACAACTTACATGTTGAAGACTGGTCGGGTTGTGAAGCCGATACCACAATAACACTTTACGAGCCAGATTCGCTCTGGAGTGAACTGGAATTATCGGCAGATATTATCTGTGAGGGTGAAACTGCCGAATTTCTGATAATTCCGCACGGGGGCACATATTACCAGGATAGTGGTATCGATTATGGATATAATGTTAACTGGATTGATGTAGGAACCTATCCGGGAGGAGAACCCTACCCGAATCCACTAGTTGGTGCATCTTTTGGCGAGTACAGTTGGGAAGTAATTGATTCTAATGGTTGTTTAACCGAGGGCTACAGATACCTTCAATCAGGTAATGTTACCATATTTGTCGAGCCAAGCGTAACTTATGGCGATGGTGAATTTGGAATCAGTTGTTATGGATATAATGACGGAGAAATAGAGGTTCAGGCAAACACCACCGGCAGTGAATTATTAATTTACAAGTTGTATGATGAATTTTGGACCCTGATTGACACAAGGACAAGTACAACTCCCTATCAATTCTTCTCGCCTTTGGGTCCAGGGAAATACTATGTTACCGTGGAATCTTCAAACGGTTGTATCACGACGGATAGTACAACTTTAACCGAACCTGATGAACTAATCATTGCTGATACAAGTATCAGTCATGCTCATTCGATCTATAATTTAGTCTGTTCCTATTCCGAAGATGGTTGGATACAGGTGGACGCTATAACCGGTGGTCATGGAAATTACATGTATGAATGGAAAAAGGAGGGACTGTTACTTCCGGATACTGATGCATTGCTTGAGAACCTTCCAGAAGGCAACTACAATATTAAAGTTTATGATCCCGTAGGATGTTTTGATACAATGAATATCACACTTATAGCACCACCTGAAATTATTGTTCTGGTGGATTCAACCAATATAGATTGCTTTGGTGAAAGCACAGGTTCAATAGACTTATCTGCATCAGGAGGAACAGGTAATTTAACCTATTACTGGCCTGTACTTGATGTTTATGGTTCACTTTTAACAAATTTATCTGCCGGACCCTATATTTATATTGTATCAGACGAAGTTGGCTGTATCAAAACAGATAATGTTATACTTGGAGAATCTTCTGATATTATAGTTAATACAACTATTTTTAATAATAATGGTGTTCAAATCTCCTGCTTTGGTGGGAATGATGGCTGGATAGAAGTTATATCATCGGGAGGTACAGGAGGGCATTTCTATGGTTGGGAATACAATGGGGTTACAATGAGTGAAACGGGTAACCGTATAGAAAATCTTGCGGCGGGTACCTATGATCTGACGATTACTGATGACTTATCTTGCGAGCATGAAGAAAGTTATACACTTGAACAACCCGACCAATTAGACTATCAGGGAGTTGCTACCAATAAGGTATGTTTAGATTATGGAAGTATTGTTACCACTATTACCGGAGGTGTTCCTTTCGAAGGGAATAATTACAATGTGTTATGGAGTAACGGAAGTACTACCTATGATATTAGTGGATTGTTACCTGGGACCTATAAAATAACAGTAACTGATTTAAATACTTGTTCCATTGTTGATTCGGTTCTTGTTGGTGAAGACTCCCCAATGGAGATTGAAATTTATATTATCGATTCGATACAGTGCAATGGATTTTCAAACGGACAATTAGGAGTACGACTTTTGTATTATACTGAGCCTCTTTCATATGAATGGGATCAATCAGGAGGAAATAATCCTACAATAGGAAATGTATCAGCAGGACCATATTCTGTAACCGTTTCTGATGCCCATGAATGTGTATCGGAAGATACTTATATTGTACCTGAACCGGATATACTTGAATCAAATATACTGGTTGAAGATGCTCACTGCTTTGATAGTGCCGATGCTTCAGTACAACTTGGAGCAATAGGTGGAAATGGTGGATACTATTACTGGTGGGATAATGAACCGGTGACAGGCGATTATGTGGAAAACCAACTAGCCGGAGAGCATCAGGTAATTATTTTCGACCGTAAAGAATGTCAGCTGGAAGAAGGTGTTGTGATTTATCAACCCGAACAGATCTTAATATTTGCCCAGGAAGGCGATATAATTAGTCCTGATTGTGAGTATTCTCTTAATGGTGAAATAACGGTGACTGTTGAGGGAGGAACTCCTCCTTATATGTACAATTGGCCTGAAGTTGATAATAATAACACTTATCATGTTGAAGGCCTGGGCGTAGGAGAATATACGGTTATTGTTACAGATAACCAGAATTGTATTGTTCAGCAGCCATTTACACTCGAAAAAAGACTTCCGGCATGTCTCGATATTCCTTCGGCCTTTACTCCCAACAATGACGGGCGTAATGATATGTGGATTATTCTGAATCCTTCCAATATGGAAGTACCTATTTCAGAATTATATCCTGAAATGATAATTGAAATTTTTGATCGTTATGGACAAAAACGCTGGATATCTGAGCCTGGTTATACAAATAGTACTGAGATGGGATGGAATGGTGAAGACATGAAAGGGCAACTATTACCGGTTGATACTTATTATTACTTTATTCGCCTGAATAATGGAACTGGTTTATTAATTCAGGATATTGTAACCATCATACGTTAACAGTCTTAATTAGAAAATAACCTTTCCACGTAATCTGCGTATATGGCTTAAGTACAATAACTTTAAACCTTACTTGAAATTGACGTCTGAGCCAAAACTTTCATGCGAAAGCTATTTACTATATCACTTATAATCCTTATAAATACAGGCATTTACTCACAGCAGGATCCTGTATACAGTCAGTATATTCTTAATGAGTTTCTGATAAATCCTTCTGTTGCCGGGATAGATGGGATGACTACCATAAATATTTCCGGACGAAAACAGTGGTTAGGACTTCGATATACTCCTGAAACTTATTCTGCAAGTGTTTCTACACGAATTCTTAAATCGCCTTTTAATATTTCAAAAAACAAATATCGTAAGGGATCGAAAGGTAGAGTAGGGCTTGGGGCAGCATTTTTTAACGACAAGAATGGTGCTATTAACCGGACTAACTTCCAGTTCACTTATGCCTACCATATTTTTCTACAAAACTATCAGCTGTCATTTGGATTAAAAGCATACGGCACGCAATTAAAGATCGATAAAGAACTCATAGAATTCCGAAATGAGGATTCACCGGAAATTGAAAGTTTGTTGGGTAAATCAACATTTATCCCTGATGCCGGAGCAGGCATTAATTTTTCAACACCCAATACTCACCTGGGCATATCTGTGATAAACTTATTTCAATCATTTGTTAAAATTGACAATATTGACCTTGAATCAAATGAGTTAAAACATTTAAGGCAGTATAATCTACATGGATTTTACAGGAAGCAGTTGGCGAACAACAATTGGACCTTTGAGCCATCGGCAATAATCCGGGGGAATGAAGATCTACGCTTTAGCGCCGATCTTTCGACTCGTTTCATATACCGGGGAGAATACTGGGCAGGTCTTTCAGTCCGTACCTCCGGTGAATTAGTACTCATACTTGGCGTTAAGGTAAATCGTTGTTTTATAGGCTACTCTTTCGATTATGGATTTAACCAACTTTCCTACCGAAGCTATGGATCGCACGAAGTTGTGATAGCTTTAAAATTTGGTGAAAGCCTTCGCCGGTATCGCTGGCTCGAACGGTATTAATTCTTGGTCATCTGCGCATTCTGTAAATATTTTCTGATTTCAACAACAGCCACTCCCAGTAATAAAATTAACAGGAGTAGGGAACTTGCCCTCGATATTTTATTGCCTGTATAAAATGATTTCGGTCGAAATGTAAACACAATCTCATGGTCACCGGCCGGCACCAACATGGCACGAAGAATATAGTTTGCATTAAAATAATCTGTTTTTTCGCCATCAATTTCAACCATCCAGCCTTTAGGATAATATATTTCCGAAAAAACCGCAAGTTGATCAACGCTCGATGAGGATTTGTATACAAGCTTATTGGGAGCATAAGAAGTAAGTTTAATGGATGCAGAAGTATCAATATCAAATTTGAACGAGGTAAAGAAATCTCCGAATTTTCTATTCACAACAGCAAATTTCCTGGGATTTGATAGCCCCAGCAAATAGATTTCTTCGTCGGGATCAGCTGCAAATTCCAACCTTTCAACAAACCAGGCATGACCATAATTAAAAGTATTAATAATGGGCATTGCATCGGGATTATAAATGATATAGCGAGTATTCAGCATATTAAGTACTTTCGATTGTTTGAGCACAGTATCAGCAGTTCTCATGTTACCTGAACGGAGGGCATTTATAAGACTTTGTATTTCAGGCGATATATAGGATTCAATCAAATCCTGGTACCTGCGCATTTTAGCACCATGATAACCGCCAATGGATTTATGCCAGTAAGAAGTAGTAGCATCCTGAAATGGACTGACTGCGAGATTCAATACCCGGTAATCGGGATCAGAAGATGCATGGGTCAGAATAAATTCATCAGCTTTGGATTTGGGTATTGGATTTTTATATTCACGATTTGTAACAAAATTATCGGCATTCAGATAGCGTTTATCTATTGGCCACATATCAATCAGAATAAGCATTCCAAGTCCAGCAATAAAGTATTGTCTTGATATTTTTTCATTTAGATACAGATAGACAATTCCACCACCAAGGGCAATAAAAACAAGGGATCTGAAAGCATCGCGGCGGAGAAGCATTAAGCGGTCGTCCTGCAAAGCGTTAACAAAATCAGTAGCTCCCTGTGCCAGGTACTGCTGATCAATTGGAGAACTGAAATTGAAAAGTGCTCCTGCTGCAACAATAAAAAACAAACAAAGTCCACCGGTAATATAAAACGAGTTTAACAGGGCTTTAACCAACACTTTTTTCTGAAGATTCCCTTTTAGCATTTCATTTACCGATAAAATTCCCAGCAAGGGTATGGCAAATTCGGCCATGATCAGGGTCATTGTGACTGTTCGGAATTTATTGTATCCGGGGAAATAATCGAGAAAGAAATTGGTAAGAAGTGGAAAGTTCCTCCCCCAGGCAAGCACGATTGAAAGAATGGTAACGATTAACAACCACCATTTAATTTTTCCTTTAACTATAAACAGTCCGAATACAAATAAAAATATCAATATGGCTCCCACATATACTGGTCCTGATGTTCCGGGTTGATCGCCCCAGTATGTAGGCATTTGTTTAATTGTTTTACGGGCATCTTTTGCTCCCTGTATTTTTTTAATGAATTCATAAGTTTTAGATTTTTCAGGTATTGCACTAATCGAAGCCCCTCCCTTAAAATTGGGGATCAACAGGGTAAAGGTTTCACTGATTCCGTAACTCCAGTCGGTAGCATAATCTTTGTCCAACCCGCTTGTCTGAACCTCCTTATCCTTTGTCAGTTCAGGTTTTCCACGCATGGAATAATTACCGTATTCATAGGTTGTCCAGATACTGGCAAAGTTCGAGCCTATAGCAAGAATAGCAGCTACTGACAAAGAAGCAATAGCCAGGAAGAAGGTTTTATAACGTTTCTCTTTTATGACAAAGATAAATTCAACAATGCCATATAGTAGAACAATCAGCAAGGTGTAATAAGTTATCTGCAGATGTGTGATAAAAATCTGGAGTGAAAGAAAAAGTCCCAGAAGCAAACCGCCCAATAAATATTTTCCTTTGAATGCCAGGTATACCCCGGCAATAATAACTGGCATATAGCCTAAAGCCAAAGCTTTGGAATTATGTCCGGCAACAATAATAATGAAGAAATAGGAAGAAAATGCATAGGCAATAGCACCTGCTATGCTTAACCAGCGGTCAACACCAAATCCCAGCAGAGCAATGTAGAAACCGATCAAATACAGAAAGATAAAAGATATAGGTCTCCAGTTATTCAGGTTTAGAGCATAGTGGAATACACGAAGCAGGTTTGAATTGTATTTTGTCGAAATAAGATATGCCGGCATACCACCAAATATACTGTTGGTCCACAGGGCTTCTTTACTAGTCTCATTTCGAAAATCGACAATTTCCTTCGACATGCCAATATGCTGGGTTATATCATGCTGGCTTACTTTTTTCCCCTGCAATGCCGGATACATATAGGCCATTGAAATAATCAGGAACAGTATTACAGCTACTATAACTGTCAGCAACAAGTCTTTTAATTTTTTCATATTAGTAGTATTTCATACGTATTCAAAAATAGTATTATTTCTTGCAATTGAATCCAGATTTGGTATAAGAACTTTCAAAGTTCCTTTGCCTGAAGCATGTAAATATTGATTAATCCCAACAAACCGAAGTTTTGGACGACCTTCAACAAATCCAACAATATCAATCAGGTAATTCAGGTTAAATCAGATTTTAAGTAGTGGTTATAACGGATCCGGATTCGCTTTGAAAGCGACATTAATTTGAATATTTTTTCCGGTCAGGAGCCTATTCTAATAACAATTTAATCCAGATTTATTTTTTTTAAAATCTTTAACGCAAATTTGTTGCTATGAAGATATTGATGGTACTTGAAGTGGAATTTCCTCACGACGACAGGGTTGAAAAAGAGGCTGCTTCTTTGTTAAATGATGGCCATGAGGTACACATAGCCTGTTTTACAAAAAAAAACCGTCCTTCTGAAGAAAGAATAGAGGGATTTATCGTTCATCGTAAACAAATCTCTGCTTTACGCTATAAATCAAGTGTTGGAGCTTTGAAAGCTCCATATTATTTTAATTTTTGGCAATCGTTCCTGAAAAAATTGTGTAAGTCTGATAGCTATGATGCCATTCACATTCATGATCTGCCATTGGCTAAAGTAGGCCTCTGGATTAAACGTGAATTTGGCACTAAATTAATTGTTGATTTGCATGAAAACTGGCCGGCAGCCCTTCGCGAAGCCACACATACAAAATCATTATTGGGCCGGATACTTTCATCGGACAAGCAGTGGGATAAGTATGAAAGGACTATATTACAATATGCCGATCATGTTATTACAGTAGTTGAGGAAATGCGCAATCGGATTATTGCCCGGGGAATAGATGAAAAAAAGATTGTTGTAGTACCGAATACGCTTCGAATGGATCACTTTGTTACAGGGAATTATAAACCTAACAGTAAGTATATTACTCTTTTTTATGCAGGTGGAATAAATATTCATCGCGGACTTCAGGTTGTAATATCAGGTTTACCGGAACTTTGCCGGAAAAATTCAACTATCAGGTTATGGATTGTTGGAACAGGCAGCTATACAGAGAACCTGAAAAAACTGGCAATGAAACTGGAAATATTAGATAAGATCACATTTTTTGGTTGGAAGACATTACAGGAAATTGCTGATCTGTTATCACAATCGGATTTTGCGTTGATTCCTCACCTTAAATCGGAACAGACTGATAACTCTTCCCCTAATAAAATATTTCAGTATATGTATGCCGGGAAACCTATAATTGCAAGCAATTGCAATTCTATAAGCCGGATTTTAAAAGAAACCGGAACCGGCATTACTTATGAACATAATTCAGCTTCGGCATTTGTAGATACGGTTGAAGAATTAGTAACCGATAAGGAGAAACTTGAAGCTATGAAACTTAACGGCCCAAAATATGTGATTAATAAATACAATTGGGAAAACACTTCGGCGGATTTATTATCTATCTATAAAGAAAGTAATTAGAGGTTGATGAAAGGATATTTAAGTCAGAATAAAATTGAGTATGTTCTTTTTCATCTGCAACATCATTTTGATATCCCGGATGAAATCAGAGAAAAGATGGTCTTTCTGAAGGAGGGTGAAGGGGCAATGAATTATCAAAATTCAATTATTTTCCAACTCTCCGCAAACGATATTAATGTCAAGGAAGTCAACGGCATACACCTTTTGTTTTATAATAGTGCGTACGAATCGATAAGTGAAGTAGTTAATTCCAACTTAATTTTCCGATATGATCTCCTTAAATCTATTTTTTATCTGCTGAGCGGATATCAGGAATATGCCGATTCCCGGCGCGATAAATTGGGCCGTTTTTCCTATCACTTTTCCATTCAGAAGGAATACGGTTTTATTCTACAGCCACTTGTAAATTATTATTTCAGGATAATAACAGATACCATAAATGAATGGAATAAAACGCAAAAAGTCAGTATTAAATCCAAACCTTCAGTTTTTAAGAATTTTGGATTTTTTCTATCACATGATGTGGACCGTATCGATAAATATACGCTGAACTACATTCTCTATAAAATTAAAGAGCTTGCAGGCAAAGTAAAGTCACCTTTAAAACCATCGCAGAATTTTACTGAATTATGTAAAGCTTTATATCATTGGATGAATCCATTCTCAAAAGAAAATCCCTATTGGAACTTTAAATTTTTGCTGGAGATTGAAAAACGACTTACTATCAACGCCACCTACTTTTTTTTGCATAAGGGTGCCAGGCATGTAGATTCCAGCTATTCATTTAGCGATAAAAGATTGTTGAAACTGTATCCATTACTTATGAGTGTGGGTCATGAAATCGGCATTCATGGAACATCAGAAAGTATAACGGACAGTAATATTGCCTCGAGCCATCTTAATGAATTAAAAGAGTTATCGGGATTTCCGGTTTCCAGTTGCCGGCAGCACCGATTGCTTTTTGAACATCCCGTAAGCACAAGAGTTCAAGTAGAGGCAGGAGTAGCGATAGACTGTACTTTAGGCTTTTTTGATTATCCGGGATTCAGAAATTCCTATTGCTTTCCTTTCAGATTATACGATTTTGAAAAGGATCAAATGACAGGGCTTTGGGAAATTCCCTTAACCGTTATGGATTGTACCCTGCTGGATTACTGCGCATTAAATTTCGATGAATCAAAACAAATTATTAAGAAATTGATCGATGAAATTAAAAAATTCGAAGGTATTTTTTCTTTGCTCTGGCATAACAATTATTTCGAGGAAGATCTCCATCCGGGAATCACTGAATTCTATATTCGTTTGCTGGAAGAAATAACTTCTTTCAAGCCACAGAGTTTACATGCCAATGAATTTATCAACAGGTTTAACAATTCCGGGGTTATTAAATAAAATTGAAAACTTTGTAGTTTATACCGGATAAAATTAAGTTATCTCCTCTTGGAACTTATTTTTTGGGGAACTTAAATATCTATAAGAATTAATTTTTAGTTGTACTTTTGCTTCACTTCTAGACTGTAATTCAATATCAATGGGAGAAAAAGAGGATAAAGCATATTCATTTGGACGGTATTTCGAAGAGTTCGTGGTTGGTGATACTTATTCTCACTGGCCAGGCAAAACGATTACGGAAACAGACAATCATCTGTTTTCATTATTGACAATGAATCATCATCCATTACATTTGGATACGAATTATGCTTCAAAAACGCAATTCGGTAAGATACTTGTTGTTGGAACCCTGGTGTTTTCGTTAAGTGTAGGTCTCACTGTCAGGGATATTAGTGCAAAGGCAATAGCCAATTTGGAATATATGAATATTAAACATCTTGCACCTGTTTTCATTGGCGATACGCTATATGCAATTTCTGAAGTAATTGATAAAAGACAGTCTTCCGGTAAGCCAGACCGTGGGGTAGTTCATATAAAGACTTTCACTCAAAATCAGAATAATGATATAGTTCTCTCATTCGAAAGAAAAATACTAGTTCCCAAAAAATCAGTAAAGTAATTATGGCTACTCTACGTTCAATGATATTTGTTCCGGGGTATAAAGAAAAATTCCTTGAAAATGCGATTGGTTTTAATGCTGATGCCTTGATTCTTGATATTGAAGACTCTGTCCCCATCGGATTTAAAGACGAATCGCGAAAGAATATTAAAATATTCTTAGATAATAATTCATTCAAACAGGATATATATATTAGAGTGAACTCCTTTGAATCAGGTATGCTATCGCGTGATTTGGAATGTGCTATCAATAAAAATACTACAGGGATTATGTTTCCTAAGGTAAATAACGAGAGAGATATTTTTTATTTCGACAGAATGCTTACCCAGATCGAGATGGATAAAGGATTCCCTATAGGAAAATTTAAAATGTGCCCTTTAATTGAAACCGGATCAGGTATTCTGAATGCGTTGGAAATAGCAACAGCCTCTGACAGACTAACTGCCATTACATTTGGGGGGGAGGATTATTTAACCGATCTGGATGGGTTACATAAGGAACATGGCATGAGTTTATTGGTTCCCCGGTCATTAATTGTAATTGCTGCCAGAACAGCAGGCATAGAAGTATTGGATACTCCGTACCTGAATTTAAGAGATATAGAAGGATTAAAACGCGAATTTAGTCTGGCTAAAGAACTTGGATTTTCTGGTTCATTGTTGATTCATCCGTCACAGATCGATATTGCCAATGAAATATTTTTCCCTTCGAAAGAAGAGATTGAGAACTCAAAAAAACTAATACAGGCAATAGAAAAAAGCAAAGCTTCAGGTTCAGCCGTCACTCTCATCGATGGTCAGCTGGTTGGGCCTCCTATGCTAAAGAGAGCGGAAAAAGTTATTGAAAAGTTAAGACAAGCAGAAAAGAAAAAATGAATCAGCCGCTCATTAAATATGATGACATTGTTGGCGATCTAAAAAAACTTGGTCTTCAGAAAGGGGATTTAGTAAATATTAAGGCTTCATTAAAATCTATAGGTCAGGTAGATGGTGGTGTAAAAACTCTGCTTGATGCATTAATTGAGGTGGTGGGAGAAGAAGGGACAATTGTAACCGAGGCTTTCGTTAACATGTATCATAGAGATCGGGATGCTAAAAAGAACATTGTTACTCAAGATACAAAATCCTATGCCGGAGCATTTGCCAATGAGATATTAAAGCATCCTAACGTATGCAGAAGTACACATCCGGTTCAGAAATTTGCAGCAGTCGGATCGTTGGCAAAAGATTTAATGGAAAGGCATACACCAGATAGTCGGCCGTACGATGTATTAAAAGAAATGATTTTTCGAGGGGGCAAGAATATAAGAATTGGGGGCTTAGAAAAAGTAGTTGGAGTCGGAACTACTCATGTTGCACTAGATGATATGAAAATAAAACAAAAAAGATATCATCTTTCTGTATATTATAATGATGGAAGAGAGTTAAGAAAATTTAAAATATGTTGGGCAAATGGATGTAAAAGAGTTTTTAATAATCTTATCCCCCTATTTTTTGAAAGAAATGCAGTTATAAGCAAAGGGAAAATTGGTGAAGCAGAAGCGATAATTACAGACATGAAGAAAACTTATGATATTGAAATAGAGTTATTAAAATCCGATCTGAAAAATTTTCGATGTAATGACCCAACTTGTATAAATTGCAATCTTGCATGGAAACATACTCCAAAACGGCCTTTGAGGACTATTTATGCATTGCTTAAAGAAAAGGAATTTGGCCATGCCTATTGGGCATTCACTATGATATTTAATAGAAATTACCAACCCAGGGAAGATTAAATGTGACTTTTTCATGTTGAACAAGCTCAAGTTAACCGCGAAACAATCCTTCATTTATAGTATTTCTAATATAATGGCAAAGATGTCAGGCGTCATTCTTTTGCCTCTGTATGCATCGAACATGACCCTGGATGAATATGGACTTTTTGCCTTATTTGAAGTGATTTTTGAAATATTAGTGGCAATTTCAGATTGGGGGCTGAATATTGCACTTCCCAGATGGTATTATAGTAAAGAAGCCAAAGGAAGGCAAAAAGGATTATTTTTCACGGCTTTTATATTTCTCTTGCTTTCCGCCTTTATTTTTATGGGGGGAGCCTCTTTCCTGCTTATAAATAGTGATAAGCTAATATTCTCCGTTCAGGTTAGTAACTTAATTATTATTGTATTTCTACTAAGCTGTTTTACCCGAATCATCATGCAATTCCCGCTCTTATTAATGAGAGTGCAGCAAAAGGCCCTGAAACAGACTACCATCAATATTATTTATTTAGTATTGGTGGTTTCACTTACTGTTTTATTCTTATCAGTTCTTAAGTTGAAATTAATAGGCATTTTCTATGCGCAGTTAATTAGTTCTGGAATTATTTCACTTATTCTGCTCCCGTATATTATTAAAAATATCTCAATAAAAATTGAATTTTCTTTGCTCAGAGAAATGCTTAAATTTTCAACTCCAGTATTATTTTCCACGATGTTAACTCTGGTTTTAACCCTAAGTGACAGATATATTCTTGCTTATTTTGGCAGTCTTGCTGATACAGGAGAGTATCAGTTGGCGTATAAAATATCAAATGTTATTAAATTACTTCTTGTACAATCTTTTATGTTTTCTTTTGCTCCATTGTATTATAAGGACATGGAGAAAACAGATACAAGTCGTTTTTATACTAAAACTTTAACTTATTTTATTTATTTCAGTGTGTTTTTAAGTCTGGGGCTCACTCTTTTCAGTCGTGAAATTTTAACCATATTCTCATTAAATAATGCTGATTATATAAATGCCTATAAAGTCATACCGATATTAGTTTTCGGTGTGGTGTTTTCCGGAGTACGCCAGTTTGTTGCTCTGCCGCTTTTCAAACATAAAATGACAAAAATAACTGCAACGGTTTCTGTATTTGCAGGAGTGGTAAATTTGATTTTAAATATTCTTATTATACCCTACTGGGGAGTTTTTGGAGCTGCAGCTACTACTTCCTTTACTCATTTCATGGTAATAATTATTTATTCTCGGATTGCAAAAAAGGTTGAAAAGATAAAGTTTGAAGAGAAAAAATTTCTGGAAATATTTTTATTAGGCATTGTTCTGTTTCTTCTCTCGTATTTAATTTTGGATATAGCTATTTATATGCGTATAGCCATGAAAATTATTTTATTGGCTATGTTTCCAATAATTCTTTACTGGCTTAGATTCTATGAAAAAGTAGAAATCGACAAGATAAGAGGAGCCTGGAAGAAATGGAAGAATATATTTAAGTTACGTGAAAATATTATTTCTCTTCAGAAATCTGATGAAACCCTGTCTGAAGAAGATAATAATTGAATCGATTTAAATGGACATACAATGAGGTGTTCCGGCTTAACCAAAAATAGATAGTAGTTTTGAGGTTAGCATCCTGCGACTGAAAAATTCGACATTTGTTGATAGAGTTAGTTTAGGGTAGTTTTTATAGTTATTATAAATACGAAGGATTTCGGCTTTTATTAGTTCGGGATTGTTATAATCGATCATTTTTCCGGCTCGTGTATCTTCCAGTATAGCCGCAACATCGCCTTCGGCAGGTCCTATGCCGATAATAGGTCTTTTTGCAGCCATATACTCAAATAATTTTCCAGGTATAACTGATGCATTATTCGGAGCATCGGGGTTTACAAGTAATAATATATGAGAACGAAATAAGTAGTTAATGGATTCGCTATGAGAAACCGGGGAAAAGATCTCAACCTGCTTATCACCTAACTGGTGCCTTGCAAGTGACTGGTATTTATTGCAGATCTCACCCACGAACCTGAGTTTAATTTTCTTTTTTTCGACTCTGTTTATTTCTGATACTGCCTGAATGAGATCATCTATCCGGTAATTATCAGCCAGTGTCCCTGTATAGGTTATTGTTATATCTTTATCGAGAGGAGGTTTTTCTCCTTTGAAATCATCTTCGTCGTAACCGTTGGGAATAACAGTTATTTTTTCACCAGTTATTTTTCCTTTATAGTCTTCAATAAAATCATTTTTCCACGAATTGGTAACTGTAATAACCTTATCGGCTCTAACGACTATTTTTTCCTCCAGTTTTCTGTGTAACAATTTCGAAAAAAAACTATGGTTTAATTGGTCGAGATAGAAAACATGATTCCAGGAATCCCGGAAATCGGCCATCCATGTGATAGATGGAAAAATCTTTTTTAGCTTCAGTCCAATAAGTTGGGTAGAATGCGGTGGGCTTGTTGTAACTATATAAGTTATTCTTTCCTGTTTTATAATTTCTATGGCTTTTCTAAGTGCGTAACGATTCCATCCTTTACGGGGATCGGGGATAAAGAGATGGGTACGAACGAACCTGATAAGCTTTTCTGAAAGGCTGGCTTTCCCTTCATGGACAAAACCTGAGAAAGGCACATTCTTTTTCCCGGTTATTTTTAGGTAGAGATTGAAAAGCTCTCTTGTTTTAGTTCTGTAAACCTGTACTTCCGGAGATATCTCATTTTCCAGTGATTTATCATTGATTGGGTATGAGGCCAGATTTTCATCAACAGTAAGTATGAAAGGAGTGTACCCATGTTCGGGCATGTACTTAGTAAACTTCAACCAGCGCTGAACTCCCGGTCCCCCAGCCGGAGGCCAGTAGTATGTGATAATAAGGATTTTTTTATTTGATGTTGTAACAGTGGACATAGCTGCATGAAGAAATAGAACCTGCAAGTTACAACTCTCTCAGCAACTTTTTCATACTCACTTTATCTTCCATAATTTTTTCGATATTCTCAACAGTTACACGCTCCTGTTCCATGGTATCACGGTAACGGATGGTAACCGTATTATCTTTCTCTGTCTGATGATCGATGGTTATACAGAATGGTGTACCAATGGCATCCTGGCGGCGATAACGCTTACCGATGGTATCCTTTTCCTCATACTGACAGTTGAAATCCAACTTTATTTTATCCATTATTTCACGGGCTTTTTCGGGCAGTCCGTCTTTCCTGAGCAATGGGAAAACAGCCAGTTTTACAGGGGCCAGGGCTACAGGTATTTTCATAATAATACGCGGTTCGCCGGTATCTGCAATGGTTTCTTCGGTGTAGGCATTGGATACAATGGAAAGGAACATGCGGTCGAGGCCAATAGAAGTTTCAACTACATAGGGGACATAATTTTTATTGGCTTCCGTATCGAAATACTGAATTTTCTTACCTGAGAATTTCTCATGATTGCCCAGGTCGAAATCTGTTCGTGAATGTATCCCTTCTACTTCGCGGAATCCCATCGGGAACTGGAATTCAATGTCGGCAGCTGCATTGGCGTAGTGTGCCAGCTTATCGTGGTCGTGGAAACGATATTTTTCATCACCCATTCCCAGGGCCTTATGCCATTTCATACGCTTTTCTTTCCAGTGATTGTACCATTCCATTTCGGTGCCCGGTTGGATAAAATATTGCATTTCCATTTGTTCAAATTCGCGCATACGGAAAATAAACTGTCGGGCCACAATTTCATTCCGGAAGGCTTTTCCTATCTGGGCTATTCCAAAAGGAATTTTCATACGACCGGTTTTCTGCACATTCAGATAATTAACAAAAATTCCCTGGGCTGTTTCGGGACGCAGATAGATTGTATTGGCATCTTCTGTTACTGAGCCCAGTTGAGTACTGAACATCAGATTAAACTGCCGTACATTGGTCCAGTTTTTTGTTCCCGATACAGGGCATACAATTTCAGCATCTTCTATTATATGCTTTATTTCTGCTAAATCGTTTTTTTCCAATGCCTTGATGAACCGGGATTTAATGTCATCTATTTTAGTCTGGTTTGCCAATACCCGGGGATTTGTTTCTCTGAACTTTTGCTCATCAAAGGAATTACCGAACCGTTCAGCGGCTTTGTCAATTTCTTTCTGGATTTTAGCTTCAAGCTTTTCAAGGTGTTCTTCAATTAATACATCGGCACGATATCGTTTCTTGGAATCTTTATTATCGATAAGGGGATCGTTGAACGCACTAACATGACCGGAAGCTTCCCATATACGGGGATGCATGAATATAGCTGCATCAATTCCCACGATGTTTTCATTAAGCCGGGTCATGGAATCCCACCAATATTGCTTAATGTTATTCTTCAACTCAACACCATTCTGACCGTAATCGTATACAGCACTTAATCCGTCGTATATTTCGCTCGATGGAAAAATAAATCCATATTCTTTACAATGAGCAATTATTTTTTTTAAGATATCTTCTTGAGCCATAAAGTATTAATTGGAAAGTTATTATAAGTCCGCAAAAGTAATGGAAAATAGCTTCTTAAGCAAAAAGAAATGATTAATGCAAATTCTTAACCGGCATAGCAAATTTTACTTGGTGTTAAATAGTTTTTTTGATTCTTAATGAGGCAGGTGGAATTATTTTTTCACATATGCATTCCGATCAGAAATAATCTCAACAGCTTTCGATAATGTATTATCAATTTTTTCTATTGAAGGATAATAGCCCTGGTTATCGAAAATATTTCGGATAATATAGGCGTATAGCTGCACTTTAAGAAGTTCCTTTGAAATAGCAATTTCTTTATAATTTGGAGGCACATTATTCTGAGATGCAAAGCTGATAAATTGATCCATGATTTTATTCCGGTCAAGGTATCTATTGATCTCTTCGAGGGAAGTTGTTTTTTCCAATCCTTTTCTGTTCTGCTCTGTAAATTGAAGCGCAAACCTGTAAATCAAGCCTCGGTTGCGGACATTAACAAGGTAATCGGTCACCCCGATGGTATCAATAGGTATAAATATATCGGGCATTATTCCACCGCCACCATAAACAATCTTGCCTCCGGGAGTTGTATATTTCAACGAGTCATTGAAATGAATGCTGTCTCTTTCGGAGAATTCTCCATGCAGATAACGATTTGATAATTCAAGATAGTAATTATCATCATCACCATTTTCATAGGGTTTCTGGATGCAACGTCCGGTGGGAGTGTAGTATCGGGCAATAGTCAATCTTACGGCCGATCCGTCGGGGAATACATTCTGTTCCTGAACCAGCCCTTTGCCAAATGATCTGCGGCCTACGATAACTCCACGGTCATTATCCTGTAAGGCTCCGGCCAAAATTTCACTTGCGGAAGCGGTGCCTTCATCTATAAGTACAACAACATCTATATCTTTGCAGATTCCGCCTTTCGAAGCGCGGTATTCCTGCCGTGGACGTGCGTTTCCTTCGGTATATACAATAAGTTCACCACCATCGAGAAACTGATCAGCAATGCGAACAGCCGGATCGAGATACCCACCTCCATTACTTCGCAGATCAAGTATCAGGCTTTGCATTCCTTGTCCCAGGAGTTTGATGATTCCTTCCGAAAACTCTTCGAAGGTGGTTCGTGAAAAATTATTCAGGCGGATGAAACCGATTTCCGGACGAATCATATAGGCAATATCCATACTGTAAAGTGGAATATTGTCGCGCGTAATATCGAAATACAAAAGTTCGGCTACCTGATCACGTAAAATGCCTACTTTCACTCTTGTACCTTTCGGGCCTTTTAATTTTCTAACAATAGAATCACTGGGAATATTTTTCCCTGCAACAGAATCGCCATCGACAATCAGAATTCGGTCACCTGCCAGGATACCCATTTTCTCAGATGGCCCATTGGCTATTGTTTTTATTATTAGGAGGGTATCGTTAAGCATATTGAACTGTACTCCTATTCCACTAAAGTTACCCTCAAGTGGTTCACTGACAGTTTCCAGTTCACTTGCCGGTAAATATTGAGAATGAGGATCAAGTTCAGCCAATATTTTTGGAATGGTTTTTTCGATGAGCGTATTTTTATCGATCGGATCGACATATTCCTGTGTGATATAATTGGTAACATTGGTAAGTTTATCCGTTCGGGGATAAATATAGAACATGCTGTTGCGTTGCGACGATTGATAGTACCTGCCAATTAAAATTCCTGCTATTATTGCTAATGCAAATAAAATAGGAGTTATAATAGTACGAATCGTATTTTTAGATTTTGTCATGATCCCAAATCAATATATAAAATTTCAATATTGGCTCTTTTTAATAGGTTTATTCCCACTTCAGAGCGATAGTTATCGCAGAAAACCACACGCCTTATTCCCGACTGAATTATCAATTTGGCGCATTCCAAACAAGGCGATGTTGTAATATAAAGTGTTGCACCTTCGCTACTATTATGGCTTTTAGCCACTTTAGTTATCGCATTGGCTTCGGCATGCAACACATAAGGTTTGGTTTTATAATTGTCATCCTCACAAATATTCTCAAAGCCTTCAGGCGTACCATTATATCCATCAGAAATTATCATCCGGTCCTTAACTATTAAGGCCCCGACCTGTAGACGTTTGCAGTACGAATTTTTTGCCCAGATACGCGCCATTTCCAGATATCTTCGGTCGAATTGATCCTGCTTTTCGCCATAAGGTTTAATTGTTTTGTGTTTACTCATATACTATGATATGGCTTTAGCAACCATTTAGGATATAAGCAGCAAAGATAGTGGAATATCCTGAGATATTAATAAGACGATGCTATTGTAAAGCAATGTATCGAACTAGAATAATTCTTTCAAGCTTTATTCAATTTCTCATATTTTTTTATCAGCTCGTCGTATTTCTTTTTTAAACTTTTCAATTCCGATTCGGTTTGTGTCAATTTTTTAGTTTTTTCAGCTAATTCATGTTCCTGAACTTTATCTTTTTTACTAATTCTTGACATTTCTTCCTGGGTTGCCATCATCTCTTCCAAATTCTGATGCATCTCTTCTTTCTGGGCATTCAATTCCTCGGCTTGTGAATTCAGCTGATCAACCATTTGTTTCATTTGTTCATTAACTTTCACAATCTCTATAGATGAAGCAAGATTCTCTGCTAATTTTTCAAGAAGCTCTATTTTGTATTCGGGCAACTTATTGAGTGAAGCCAATTCGATAACGCCGTTTATTTTATTCTCAAGCAACAAGGGCACAATGATTAGGTGGGTAAGACTGATTTTCCCTAATCCCGAACCCATAATTGCATAATTTTCAGGAAGATTATCGGCAATTATTTTTTTCTTTTCTTTATAACATGCTCCAAGATAACCTTCTTCAACAGAAATATTTTTCCTTGAATGCTTGCTATTGAGAGCGTAACTTCCAAGAAGTTCAAATTTACTTTCCTGATTTTCGGCTTCTTCGAGCAAATACAAAGCACCAATATTTGCATCGAGGTAATCGACCAAACCTGCCATCAGTTTTCCAGCCATAGTAGGCAAGTCGTTAGTATACTTCGTGATAATTTCGCTCAGTTGAGTCATACCTTTATTATACCAATTAACTTCTCTGGCAGATTCTTCCTTTTCGAGGATTTCCTTTTTCTGTAGTTCAATTTCATCACGCTGCTTCTGTAATGCATTTTCACCTGCTTCTATTTTATCTTGCAGGAGCAGTTTATCCCGCTTCGTCGCATCTATTCTTATTTTAAAAACACTATAAATTATGAATGCAATTATGCCGAATATAATGATTCTGAACAACCAGGTTTTCCACCATGGAGGAGTAATAACTATATCAATTTTTGTTCCTTCTTTATTCCAAACGCCATCGTTATTCGAGGCTCTGACATGAAATGTATATCGTCCGGGACTTAAATTGGTATAGGTGGCTTCGCGTCGTGTACCAAGATTTTGCCACTCATTGTCCAAACCTTCCAACATACATTCGTACTGATTTTTTCGTGGGCTCATATAATTAAGTGCTACATAGTTGAAAGTGAGCATATTTTGTTTATAGCTAAGGACAATTTTTTTGGTAAATGATATATGTTTTTTTAGAGGGGACCCTTTTTCCCCCGGTTCAACCGACTTATAAGCCAACTGGAAATCAGTAAAATAAACAGGAGGGACGTATTCATTTTTAACAAAATCATCGGGATTAAATATAACCAGACCTCCATTACCTCCAAAGTAAATAATCCCATTTTCATCCTGATAATAAGATCCCTGTATAAATTGTTCAACTTTTAGTCCATCATTCGCATCATAATTAGAAAATTTCATTGTTTCCTTATTCAGGCGAGAGATACCATAATTTGTACTAATCCAGAGGTTTTTCTGGGCATCTTCCATAATTCCACAGATGATATTACTGGGAAGTCCTTCAGCCTCAAAGAAATGGGAGAAGGTTTGTGTCTTCTCATTAAACATATTTAATCCGTATGACGTTCCAACCCAAAGAATGCCATCAGAATCACGAAATATACAATAGACCCATGAATTACTTAATGTTGTTGTGTCATCTTCATCACTACTATAATTTACAGATTTACCGGAAACAGGATCAAACTTACCCAAACCACCGTAACCACCAAGCCAGATTTCTCCATTGAGATCCTTGTATACTGTTAGAAGCCAATGTGAGACAATATCTCCTCCCGGAGTATTTGGATCGAAACTGAAATGCTTTATTTGTTGGGAATAGATATCGAATAGTTCAATTCCGTTTCCACCGTTTAAAGCGATAAGATATTGTCCGTCATCAATTTCGATAATACTACGCACATCATGGTGCGATATGCTGGAAGGATCCGACGCATCAGGAAGAAAACCCCGGAAATTATCCTTTGCAAAATTGTACACAGCCAATCCTGTGGTATATCCTCCGAGCAAAATACGGCCATAGGAATCCTGATATATGGTCAGGATGGAATTACTCGCTAAACTGTTTGTATCATCTGGATTGTGGCTATAGATTTTCATACTATTACTATAGGGATCAAATACGTTCAGTCCACCTCCGTCAGTGCCTATCCATATTGTACCATCTATAGCTTTTGATATGGCTCGTATCGAATTGTGATTAATGCTTTTGGAACCATCGGCATAGGAAAGGATATGTTTAAATGTATTGAGGTTATAAGAGTACGAATAAAGTAAACCATCGTTTGGTGTTCCTAACCACCATATATTCTGGCGGTCTTTAAAAATATCGCGTATTTGGCCAAAGCTTTGGCCATTATCATTGGTAATTAATTTATCTGAGAAAGTTTGTGTGGATGGATCGAATAAAATTAACCGGCTTTCCATGGTGCTTGTAAACCACACAACATTATTTTCATCTTGTTTTAATACACGTAATTCATTATATCCGGAAATACCTGAGGGTAGATTGTAACATATTTCATGAACCAGTTCTTCTGTTGTAATATCGTATGAAAAATGATTTTTGGATGTGAAAATCCCGAGCTTGTTTATACTATGATTATAAATACTCGTGATCCCGTCACCCTGAAAATTTGTATCATTTTCAAAATTTAAATAATAGGTGCTCATAGTGTGGTTATTATAGCCTGCAATTTGCTTGTTGGTAGGGATCCAAACAGTACCCAAAGAATCTTCGGTATAAACAATATAATCACCAAAGAACCTTGCGTCATAATTTATTTTCCGAAGCACATTTTGTTGTGTTGCAGTTTCAGTGATAGGATCATAAATATAGAGTTCATTCTCCGAAACCAGATAGATAGTTTTATCAGCCACCTGAAAAGCATGAACCCAACCAATATTGTTGAGAGTTATCAATTCGTCCGCTTTACTGCCGACATGGGAAAAGTGTCCTGTGGTCGGGTCATAAATATCGACAGTATTGTTTGTGTTTAACAGGATTTTATTGGTATTATCCTCAAATACGGATTTTATATAATCACCGCCAAGACTAAGACTGTCTTTCGAGTCCTGTTTATAAACGGTATAAGAATATCCGTCGAATACATTTAATCCGGCTTTTGTACCAATCCATATAAATCCTCTTGAGTCCTGCAGCAGACACATAATCTCTTTACTCGATAATTCACTGTCACGTAACTTAACAGGTTGAAAATTGAATTCGTATTGAATCTGCTGTGCCTTAAGTAGAAAAGGAATAAGCCCCAGCAGTAAATTCAATAGAATTATTGAAAGGATAATACGTAAATTCATACAAGTGTTTTTATAATAAATAGTTTCAGGTATAAAATATAGGGTAATATTTACTAAAAATGAATTGAATTTTCAACAATAATAAAGATAAGAAAATATAGTATAACTAGTTTCTGATTACTGATTGGCAGAAATTTTTTTAACTAATCCAATTTTTTTATTAGGGAGTATAATACTCAGAAATTCAATATTCAACGAATAATAATAATCACTGTAACTTGAAATAAGAGGGAAGGTTTATAGTTGAGAAGTAATTATAAAGAACCCTGTTTCAGTATTTGAAACAGGGATTTATGATTTTAAGTTGTGTACCCGGAGCCGGAATCGAACCGGCATGGGCAAAGCCCACTGGTTTTTGAGACCAGCGCGTCTACCTATTCCGCCATCCGGGCGAAGTGTTTAGGGAAGGCGAAGATAGATATTTTGTTTATTCATTACAAATGATATTAATTTGAATAATATTGTCTTTTTCATTTAGTAAATTACTGATAGTATTAACTTTGTACTGATTTTTGGTTTTGGGTGATGACACCTTTGTTGGACCACAATCGGTTAAAAGTAATGTTTTTAGATTAGCAGGAATAAATAACTTGTATTATACTAAAACGACTATGTAGAGTGTTTTTATTGAAATGAAGAGACAGATAATGAACCAAAAGAATTAACTACTTGTCGATTTTATCTAAAGAATGATCAACATCTACCATAAGATCGATAGAAAATAAAAGAAATTTAATTTCGTAACGATATGAACTTTACAATAGTTACAAGTATAATAACTTAAATTGTTAATATTTGATCAATAAAAAAAACTCAATTATTCTTGGAATTTGTGCGACATTTATATAAATAGAAAAACTCAGATTGCTCTAAATATCAGCCTTTCAGGACATTAATAAAGAAAGTTAATAACTTGGAAGAAATGTTTAAAATTAGACTTGAACTTGGATTGTAGAAGTATTTTTGAGTTAATAAATTGCAGTATCAACCCAATGAGTTTTCTCAATTTTAAATACTCAGTTATACAACACCTTAATAATAATTGCCGATGGAGTCCGAAGAAACCAAGATGAAAGAAATGACCTCAGTTGATGGTGAGAAGAAAAAATCAGATAGCATAAAAGTGGAAAACGTTACGGCGAGAAAAACTTATTCTTATGAAGAAGCTATTAAAAACTCAATCGAGTATTTTGATGCTGATGAGTTAGCAGCTACAGTTTGGATAAATAAATATGCGCTGAAAGATTCATTTGGTAATTTATATGAAAATACTCCGGATGATATGCACAGGAGGCTGGCGAGAGAACTTGCAGACATTGAAAAAAAATATCCAAATCCATTAAGTGAGCAGGAAGTGTACGAAGTTTTAAAAGACTTTAAATATATTGTTCCTCAAGGCGGTCCAATGACAGGTATTGGCAATGACTTTCAGATAGCTTCTTTATCCAATTGTTTTGTTATCGGTAATGAAGGTCCATCCGATTCATACGGAGCAATAATGAAAATAGACCAGGAGCAGGTTCAGTTAATGAAGCGGCGTGGTGGAGTGGGGCACGATTTATCACATATCCGGCCAAAAGGAAGTCCTGTTCTTAATAGTGCTTTAACATCGACAGGTGTTGTTCCTTTCATGGAAAGATATTCAAATTCAACCCGTGAAGTTGCACAGGATGGACGTCGTGGGGCTCTGATGTTAAGTATATCCATCAGGCATCCCGATGCAGAAGCCTTTATTGATGCCAAACTTACACCGGGTAAGATCACGGGAGCCAATATCTCGGTTCGTATCGATCATGATTTCATGAAGGCAGTTACTAACGACACACCCTATACTCAGAGATTCCCTGTTGATTCACCTGATGCCAAATTTACCAAGGTAATTGATGCACGTCAACTTTGGGAAAAGATTGTTCATAATGCATGGAGCTCGGCCGAACCGGGAATACTTTTCTGGGATACAATTATAACCGAATCGGTTCCTGATTCTTATTCCGATCAGGGATATAAAACAGTATCAACAAATCCGTGCGGAGAAATTCCCCTATGTCCTTATGATTCCTGCCGGTTGCTTGCTATCAATCTTTACAGCTTTGTAGACGATCCCTTCACCGATAAAGCAAAATTTAATTTCCCGCTCTTCAAGAAACATGTTCATATTGCACAGCGTTTGATGGACGACATTATAGACCTTGAACTGGGAAAAATCAATGCCATTCACGATAAAATAAGTAACGATCCGGAAGATCCTGAAATTAAAAGAGCTGAGAAGAAGCTTTGGGAGAATATCAGGATAAAGGCTGAGGAAGGACGACGTACAGGTATTGGCATTACTGCTGAAGGAGATATGCTTGCTGCTCTTGGCTTACGTTATGGAACCGAAGATGCAATGGATTTTTCTGTTGAAGTGCATAAAACTTTAGCGCTCGAAGCATACCGTTCTTCAGTATACCTGGCTAAGGATCGTGGACCCTTTGCGATATACGACTCACAAAAGGAACGCAATAATCCTTTTATACAACGACTTCGAAATGAAGATGAAGATTTTTATAGCGATATGCTTAAATATGGCAGGCGCAATATTGCATTACTTACCATTGCACCTACAGGCACTACCAGTTTGATGACTCAGACTACTTCTGGTATAGAGCCGGTTTTCCTTCCGTTTTATAAACGCCGGCGCAAAGTGAATCCGAATGATTCCAGTTCGCAGGTAGCATTTGTCGATGAAGTTGGCGATGCATGGGAAGAATACAATGTATTCCATCATAAATTTTTAACCTGGCTCGAAATAAACGGTTACGACCCCAAGGAGGTAAAAGGATACAGCGATGAAAAACTTAAGACAATTACTGAGAAGTCGCCTTATTTCAAGGCTACTTCAAACGATGTGGATTGGCTGAGTAAAGTAAAAATGCAGGGTGCGGTACAAAAATGGGTCGACCATTCAATAAGTGTTACGATCAACCTGCCAAAGGATGTGTCGGAAGAAATGGTAGGAAAATTATATGTTACAGCATGGGAAAGTGGATGTAAAGGTGTAACGGTATATCGCGACGGCTCACGCTCAGGTGTTTTAATTAGTAAGGACAAGGATGGAGGAAACTCTGAGCAACAGGATGACAAACAATACTATAAGCGACCCAAAGTACTCGATGCTGAAATAATTCGATTCAATAATAGTGATGAAAAATGGATCGCATTTGTCGGATTAAAAGATGACAGACCTTACGAAATCTTTACCGGATTGGCTGATGAGGAAATGTTTCCCATTCCAAAATCAATTAATAAGGGAATAATTATTAAAAACCGTGATGAAAAAGGAGTTTCGCGATACGATTTCCAGTACATCGATAAATATGGATATAAAAATACACTGGGAGGTCTTTCGCATATGTTCGATAAGGAATTCTGGAATTATGCCAAATTAATTTCCAGCGTATTGAGACACGGGATGCCTATACCTGATATTGTGAGACTTGTATCTTCGTTACGTCTTGACAGTGATACGATAAATACCTGGAAAAATGGAGTTGAAAGGGCGTTAAAGCGATATATTCCGAATGGTACTAAAGTGAAAAAGGGGGCAAAATGCCAGGAATGTGGTTCAGATACTGTTGTTTATCAGGAAGGATGCTTATTGTGCACCAATTGCGGATCATCAAAATGCGGATAGCTACTTACAGCTAATTTATTTAAGGGAATGGGAAAAGGGAAGTGAATGGGGATCACTTCCCTTTTTTCTGATGGTTGTGCAACCTGATTTTCGATCCTCTTTCAAATTGCCATATAAATTGTATTAATATCGGGCGTTGATACGTCATACATTATAGTTATATTTATTGTGAAGTTGAAATATGGAATATTTATGCAATTTCCAGAGTTATTTCAGAACAGAATGTATTAATTTTGAATTATCCGAAGAATAAATAATTTAACTTAATCATGAACAATTCAAAGAATCCGTCAGCTGGTTTAGGTTTGGGAATTGCAGGACTTGTTCTTGGAATTATTTCCATTCCTTTTGGAATAATGGGATGCACTTTTATGCTTGCATTGGTGATGGGGATATTAGGGATCACCTTAAGCGCGGTAGGATATTCTCAGGCGAAGCAGGCAAATGCTTCGACCGGATTAATTATTGCTGCTCTTATCATCTCCATTCTGGGTACAAGTTTTGCCTTAATACGACTCACACACTCAACCTCAAAATCGATCGATATTTTCGATAATTGGAAAATTAAACTCGAAGAATTTGAAGGGCGTTCCGATGAATTTGGCGATTCATTTGAAAATGCCTTCGAAGAAGGATTCAAAGAAGAATACGAAGAAGATATAGACTTAGACTTTGATGAACTCGAAAATAATCTTGACCGGTTGGAGCGCGATTTAGAAAATATGGGAGATGATATAGAAAAGGCATTTGAAAATTTATCGGACGAAGAAAAAGCCCGCAGGTTGGGTAAAGCAACGGGCAAAGCACTACGTGGATTTGTCGATGAATTGAGCGATACAGTTGAAATCAATTGATGTGAGGAATTTATACAAGACTTTCCTGTCAAATCCGTATCAAAAAATTAATATTATCCTTGCCGGATTCATTATTCTTATTTTTATATACTCAGCCATTTTTTCGCCGGAGAAAAGTAATTATCCCATTCATTCTGCAGATAAACTTCTTTCAGGGAATCACTCAATGAGCACAGGCTTATCAAGAGGTTTTTCTTCAATAATGAGACTTCGGTTCAACGAGGCACTGAGTTATAATCCATTTAGTATCAGAATTTTTATGTTTTTTCTGATCCAGCTGTTTCTAAGGATTTTTTTTCTTTTATATAACAGAAATCCAATGCATAGCGATATACGCTATATCATTATTCCGGATATAGCCATATCAACGGTACTTTTCATAGTTTTTTTTGAACCTTTCTGGAGGGAAATTTTATTTTTCAGGTGGTAATTCAACTTGTGAATTATTCAGTTATTTAACGGTAATTTACTTAGACTGAAATTCTGATCCATTCTGATACCTTTTTCCGTATCTTTTAATGTACAACATTCAGTATTGATATCGTGTTCGAAAAAAAGAACATATTGATGGTTGAATGCTTCCGAAAGAAATTTTTTACGTTCTTCCATCGAAATAAGAGGCTGAGTATCGAAACCGCAAACCCACGACTCCGGGATATGTGCAATTGTGGGAACTAAGTCGGCTGAATATACCAGTGTTCGACCCATATACTGAATAAATGGTATAATCTGTCCCTCAGTATGTCCGTTGTAAAATCGGAGGTTGATGTTTTGAGTAAAAGGTCCCTCCTTATGAATATAGCGAAGTACTCCTTCTTTTTCGAGAACTTCAAAATTCTCTTTAAGGAACGATGCTTTTTCTCTTCTATTTGGATCCATTGCCCATTGCCATTGTTGGTGACTAACCCAGTATGTGGCATTCGGGAAAGTGGGGAAGTATCTTCCTGTTTCATCCTTTCCTACGCCTCCTCCGCAATGATCGAAATGCAGGTGAGTAAGAAGAACATCGGTAATATCCTCAGGCCGGATATTGACAGACTGAAGAGAACTATCAAGCGAATCGGCACCATTCAGATAGTAGTAGCCGAAGAATTTATCACTCTGTTTGCTACCGATCCCCGTATCAATCAATATTTTTCGACCTTCGGTTTCGATTAGCAAACATCGCATGGATAAGTTACACAGATTATTTTCATCGGCAGGATATACCTTGTTCCATATACTTTTAGGAACTACACCGAATAGTGCTCCACCATCGAGCTTGAAATTACCCGTTTCAATTGAATGTAACTTCATTACTTAAGGAAATTTATATTTCAAAGATAAATCCTCTATCGGTAAGGCTGACGTAACGGTTTGTGTCGAATTTATATAATCGGGCAGAACGGTGGGCAACTCCTGTCTGTTTTTCTTCGAGAGGCAGTAACAGGTTCATTTTCATTATTTTCCGACGAAAATTAGGTTTATCAAAAGCAATACCATATATAGCTTCATATAGTTCCTGTAGGGCAAGCAAAGGAAATTTATCAGGTAACAAATTGAAACCTATAGGCTTATATTTAATCTGCCGGCGAAGTCTTGCCAATGCCCGTTCAATAATTTTAGGATGGTCGAAGGGAGTCTCAGGAAGAGATTTTACTTCAAACCAACGGGCATCACTGGCATCTGGTCCTGGATTTATCTGGTATTGTCCCGGTTTAATTAAGGCATAATACACTACTGTTATAACCCTTCGAAGAGGGAAACGTTCAACCTCACCAAATGCTCCCAATTGTTCCATAAAAACTCCCTCTACGCCGGTTCTTTCCTGTAAAATTCTGGCAGAGGCTTCATCAATATTTTCATCATAACGGATGAATCCTCCGGGCAACGCCCACATTCCAAAACAAGGCTCGATAGAACGTTTGTAAAGGAGTACCTTTAATAAAGCATCTTCAAATCCGAAAATTACACAATCAACTGATAAAGGTTCAATTATTGTTTTAGACATTCTTTATTCGATTAGCTCAAAAATGCACAAAATAAAAAATAATAGTCAAACGTACAATTATTTATCTAATTACTAATTTTTCATGGTAATGAGCCATCTGAAAACTTTTACTACAGAAATTCTGAGAATACATAATTTTACTTCAGAAATATAGTCTAAATTGAATAGGATCCACTTTATAGCCATCGGCGGGGCAGCTATGCATAATCTGGCTATTGCACTCAAAAATATGGGGTACAATGTAACAGGCTCCGATGATGAGATTTTTGAGCCATCAAAGAGCCATCTTGAAAAATATGGACTACTTCCCCTTCAATACGGATGGTTCGAATCGAAGATATCCGATGATATTGATGCTGTTATTCTGGGAATGCATGCCAGACCGGATAATCCCGAACTATTAAAAGCTAAAGAGTTGGGGCTGAAAATATATTCTTATCCTGAATATTTGTTTGAGCAAACAAGGACAAAAAAAAGAGTTGTTATTGCCGGAAGTCATGGGAAAACTACTATCACAGCTATGGTTATTCATGTGTTGCATCATAACAAGATGGTAATCGATTTTATGGTGGGATCCAATTTAGAAGGCTTTGAAAACATGGTATCTTTAAGTGATGAGGCTAAGATAGCTGTATTTGAAGGAGATGAATACCTTTCCTCACCACTCGATTCCCGGCCTAAATTTATTCATTACAAGCCCGATATCGCATTAATCAGTGGCATTGCATGGGACCATATTAATGTCTTTCCTACTTTCGGAGAGTATGTAGATCAATTCAAAGCCCTGGTAAAGATGATTCCTGCGGAAGGACATCTGGTTTATTTCGGAGACGATGATTCAATGAAGCGATTGATTAGTTATGCCAGGGGTAATGTTTTTAAACATGCCTATTCAGAACATCCACATATTCAGAAGGATGAGCAGACTTTTTTAATTTCACCTGAAGGCAAGGAAATACCGGTGAAAGTTTTCGGACAGCATAATATGCAAAATTTAAACGGAGCGAAGACTATATGTAATATTTTAGAATTGTCCGATAAACAGTTTTATGAGGGCATAACAACATTTCCGGGCACATCAAAACGACTTCAGGTATTGGAAGAAACGGAATCCTTCATTAAATATCTCGATTTTGCACATTCTCCTTCAAAAGTTAAGGCTACAATTCAGGCTGTGAGGCAAAAATTTCCGGATCGTAAATTATGTGCTGTATTGGAACTCCACACATTCAGTAGTTTAAATAAGAATTTTATTCCACAATATTCAGGAACATTGGATAAGGCCGATGAGGCGGTTGTATACTATGATGAAAGTATATTAACGAATAAAAAACTGGAAATTCTCTCTAAAAATTTTATAATGGAATGTTTTAACTACAAAGGTGTTAATATACTAACTGAAAGGAATGATCTTGAACTATACCTGAAACAGATTAATAAACGTAATTCAGTGCTTCTGCTTATGAGTTCCGGCAATTTCAGCGGTCTAAAACTTAGATAAATCTATTTTTCAATATCTAATATTTTTCGCATTTGCAAACAAATATTTACATTTATTATAAATTAAACGTATTAATATAAATTAAGATATGGAAATTAAAGGTACAGCTGTTATAGCTATCCGGGATTATGTTAAACGTAACCATCCCGAACAATATACGGATTGGCTGGGAAAATTATCCGAAGAGTCCCGCGAAATATACTCGGCAGTAATTGATTCTTCAAAATGGTATCCGATTGGAAGCGCAGGTGTTGAACCTACAAAAATAGCGATTGAAATGTTTTTTCGCGGAGATTACGAAAAGGGAGCATGGGAAGCGGGTAAGTTTAGCGCTCAGAAAGCACTAACCGGTATTTATAAGATTTTTGTCAAAGCTTCATCTCCGGGATATATCATTCAAAGAGCCTCACGAATTTTCGCGACTTATTACCAACCCTGTCAGATGGATGTTTTGGAAAGAACCGATACAAGTGTTTTGCTCGAAATTTCGAATATGACAGAGAGTGATGTTGTAATTGAATATCGTATAGGAGGATGGATTGAAAAAGCGTTGGAGATTTCAGGAGCAAAAAAGGTCACCATTGATTATCCAAAATCAATTGCTCGGGGCGATACGGTGACTCAGATGAATATTAACTGGAATTAGGATAATTGGATATCAATATTATACGAGTGAATAAGTTTTTAACTTTTCATCCGCCATAATACTATTTTATTCAACAATACGTTAATATTTTGCAAACTTGAGAATAAGTTTGTATTTTGCATTTTCAAACCCTAAAACAAAATTATTATGTTCCAATTCAAACCCTTTAAGGGTGTTAAGTTTATATACGCTCTATTGATAATTGCCTTCTTTGCCTTTTTTTCAACAAACACATTGGGCAATACCGGAGAAGGGAGTATTCAATTTAATCCGGAATATAAGATCAAGAGTTACAGTGGCATTGTTACAGTTTATACTCTTACTGAGGAAGGTGATAAGGTTGAATATATTTTTGATGAATTTCATGCCGATGTTATTCTACTTATCTATCGAAAACTGGATTTAATTCAGATAATCGAGCGTATGTCAAAAAAATACAGCTTATCCGAAAAAGACTGCCGCAGAAATGTGAAGATGACAATAAATACGTTAGAACTTTGGGATATCGTTATTCGAAACTAAAAAGCATTCACTAACTCCGGTTGGATTGGAGATCGGAATGTAGCAATTTTTTCTTATCGGTTTTAAACAAATGGATTTTCGGTTTGTTAGGTTATTAACCAACACAAATAAAGATATGAAGATCCTAAATGCCGAAAAATCGATAAGCATTTCTTTTCGATTTTTATTAGTACTTGGTTTGTTGCTTATACCAGGAATTTCAATGAACGCGAATTTCGAAAACGAAACGGTTAAGATAAATAAGAATATAAAAATAAAACGCAGTTCCGGTGATACTGTGAGTTTAATTGCTTATAGCAATTTCGGCGAAAAAGAAGAATTTGTCTTTACCGATTTTAATGCCGATGTGGTTTTATTGTTGTACCGAAGGGTAGAATTGAATATGATCATTAAAAATCTTTCAAAGAAATATTTCTTAACAAAAACCGATACCAGAAGATACATGAAAATGACAATTAATACACTGGAGCAGTGGAATCTGATCAGCCGGATTTAAATATAGCTAAACCCTCCTGAAATTTTTACTATTTATACTTGTTTGGTCCATATTTTCGGTTGACCAATTCTTATCGGATTAGCACTAAATTGTTATAGTAGTGTATTTGTAATTAATAAAAAAAAATCTACATTTGCACACCCAAAACCATGGGTACTCAAAAGGTCCGTTCGTCTAGGGGTTAGGACGCCAGGTTTTCATCCTGGTAACAGGGGTTC
>CAZQCO010000039.1:0-32607 GCA_964592225.1 uncultured Bacteroidales bacterium | reverse complement strand
TAAATAAACTCGAACCTTTTAACTACAGTTTGTATCTTTGAGAAAAAAGAATGCAATGAAACTTTCATTGACTACTCCTGCTTTACTTTTCTCAGCAATTTCATTACTCTTACTAGCCTACACGAATCGCTTTCTTACCATAGCTCAGCTCGTGCGTACCTTGCATACTAAGTATAAAGAAAGTCCTGAAGCATTGATATATGGCCAAATCAGGAATTTACGCAAGCGTATACTTCTAATACAAAATATGCAGATATTAGGTATTGTGAGCCTGCTGTTATGTGTTGGATGTATGTTTCTTCTTTATATTGAATGGATTGCGATTGCTGAAATAATTTTTGGAATAGCCTTAGTTTTGTTAATAGCATCATTGGCACTCTCTGCATGGGAAATTAAAATTTCTGTTAAAGCATTGAATTTGCACCTAAGCGATATTGAGGGTATTTAAGAAATCTGATAACAGGCAACATCTTTAACCTGTATCCCATTCAATTACTTTTCAGACAGCTTATTTATTTTACAGATTATAAAATAAGAAATAATACTACCCAGGACATAAAAGATAAAATCACTCCAACTAAACGAATTCCCCATTATAGCCCTGCCAATATAACCTAAACGTAAAGTATTGAGGAGAGGCGTTGATACCAGTTGCAGAAATTCGAAGGAACATGTTATAATAAATACAGATAGTACTAATATTATAGTATTTATACGATAAAAGAAAAAGTAAAATAATATACTCCAGAACATCACGTAGAGAGTACCTGCCAACTTATCCGATATAATATATTCACCTGTTCCATGATATTCTTTCGCCAGGAATCCGAGTGGAACAAGTATAAGTATACAAATTCCTGAAACAATTCGTTTGTGTTTTATCGGATCAGGATATGTCACTTTGCTTTCTTTCAACGAAATTCCAGAAATAAACCAGCAATGAAGCGGTAAGAATACACCATATCGTAAATATTGCAGCAGGTATAGCTACATCATTACCGAAATGGTTTATTGCCAATACAACGCCCAATCCTGCATTTTGCATCCCTATCTCAATGGATAAAGTTTTGCGGCGTATATAATTCAATTTTCCAATATATCCGGCAAGAAATCCTAATGTCATGCCGACAGCATTATGAAAAGCAACTGCTCCAAGCAGGAAAAATGAGGCATAACCAAATTTTTCTTTATTAACAGCAATCACAAAAGAGGTGATTACCACAATGGCAAGTACTGAAAGGGACGATGGCCATTCCCCCAATCGTAGGACAAACTGTGGTAAAGTTTTTCTTACTGCGAATCCGGCAATTAAGGGTATAACGACAATAAAAATAATAGTCCTGAACATTGGAAAAAAAGCAATGGGGATCCTTGCTCCAGCCAGTAATAAAGTTAATAGTGGAGTAAGTACCGGGCATAGGAGAGTTGAAGTGGCAGTAAGAGAAACAGAATATGCCACATCACCTTTTGAGAGGTATGAGATTACATTGCTTGTCATAGCGCCCGGAGCTGCACCGGTAAGTACTAATCCTACTGTCCATGCCGGTGAAAGATGAAAGATGGAGCTGGTAATAAGGGCCAGTAAAGGCATAATAGTGAATTGACAAAGGGTCCCAAAGGCAACTTTTAAAGGCGACCGGAGAATACTTCTGTAATCTTCTTCGGTAATAAACAAACCAATACCAAACATGGCAATGCCAAAGAAAATATTGATATAATCTTTTAATCCTGCAAACGCTGGCGGGTAAAAATAGGCTGCTAATCCAAAAACTATAACCCATATAACAATGCCTTTATTGAAGAAGTGCAGTATTTTATTCATCATACTGTTTACAATTTACAATCTGTGAATATAGTATTTGTGTTTTAATTTGACTTATGCCATTGTGTTTGTTGCAGGTAATCAAATGATTTTATAATAGAATGAATCTGTTGTTTGAGTACTGTCTTCTGCATTAAATGCTTCCATCGCTGGATTTGCATGAATCTGAAAAGTTAAGAGATTCTTGTAGGAATACTTCTGGCCTAATGGAGTAATAGCTTGTAAATTGCAGTTAACCTTCACCTAAATAATGATCAAGCTTTCGTCATAACTGTCCTCATTAGGATCGGGGTTAATATCAGGCGATCCAGTGGTATCGTTTGGAAGCGGATTTGGCTCGAGGTGATATGGTTTATTGAATTGTTCATCCATTCTTCTGTTAAATTCTTCAATAAATTTTTCCATTTGATAGATTTGTTTATCAATATCGAAATCCCAGTCCGATGGAGGAACAACATGCTGCTGATGGTATACAGGATCGTCAGGGAATAACGGAGAATAAAGAGAATCGGAAGGAGTTATTGAAAAATTGTATTCAAAGCCTTCCTGGAAATCATGCATATCGGGGATAATAAAATCAAATTCAAGTTCGGGAATGTGACCAAACGGACCGCCCGGAATGTGAAATCCATAGTGAAAGGGATGCAAGTGATTGGGAGTTCCATATTCCCATGCATCAAGCACAGAATCAATTTCTGTACTCGTAGTATCAAAATTCCAGGTTGACACAGCGATTGAATCATAATATATGAGGTTCCCATTTTTATCATACTCACGATGCACGTTGTAGCTAGTATCAGGATTAGCATCTATTTGAGCCTTACAATCGGCTAAATAACTAATGCTTAAAAATATTAAAGTGGGTAGTAGGTATTGTTGAGCTTTCATGGCTAATATTATTAGAATTTTAATAAAAAATGGTAGTTGGTTTTGTATAACAAAAATACAACAGGAATCTGAAATTTATTTTTTCATTGTGTCCATTTTAGTATAAATTAACAATTTATTAATCAGGATAAAAAAGCATGAAAGCGATTCATGAATTAATTGAAAGCAGGCGCAGTACGGTTCTTTTTTCTGATAAAACAATTGATAAAGATAGTATTGAAAGCTTATTCGAAGCGGCTCGCTGGGCGCCATCGAGCAGAAATCAACAACCCTGGCGGTTTATTTATGTTTTAAAAAACGATCCGGATTTTGTTGACTGGCTTGAATGCCTTAATGAAAAGAATCGGGAATGGGCACAAAATGCGTCTATGCTGATACTTACTGTGGCCCAGGTCATTTCCGATTATAAAAAAAGGGAAAACACATACGCTTTGCACGATACAGCTATGGCCTATTCGAATCTGGTATTCCAGGCTGTATATTTAGGTATTTCAGTACATCCTATGGGGGGATTCGAAAAGGAAAAGATCAAGAATTTAGTATTAATACCTACAGGCTATGAACCACTAGTTGTGGCTGCAGTGGGATACAAATCGAAATCAAGCAATTTTTCAGAAAATTTATTGGAAAGAGAGAATTCCTTACGAAAGAGGAAATCGATAAACGAAATAGTATTCAGACAGCAATTTCCCCGAAAATAGAATTAGTTAAAATGATTATTTTTCAGCTTTCAATTGATTGAACCAGATTATGGAATTTATACCCCAGGGCAGTATACCTGTTTCGTGATTTAATCCATCCAATTCATAGTATTTTACAATTTCTGCATTATTTCCTAATGATAGAAAATCATTAAAGATTGAGATGGATTGGTTAATAGGTACATTATTATCTGCATTACCGTGGTAAAACCGAAGCAGGGAATTTACCAACCAGGCTTCAACACTATTATGCTCCAGGTCTGTTCGTAATTCTAAGAAATCTTCCGATACATTTAGGTTATTAATCATATCTGCTGTTATCAGATCAGCTATTGCATCGGTAAGGTGATTGTTCACTTCACTATTGGTGTAGTTTCCGTTAAAAAGTACCGGAATATCATATGAATAGGGTTCCTTGAAAAATTTTTCGAGCGGATCATGAATAGAACCATATTGCTGATGGGAGTATATATAATAAGGTAAATATAAAGGTCCGGGGAAAGTGTCTCTTTCAAGGATATCATTAGCAACATTTATCAGATTATAAGCACCGGCACCACAAGAAGCAGCTTTAACAGAAAAATCGATATCTTGATTCGATTCGATCTCTTTAAGAGCTGAAAGTGTTGCCCAACCTCCCTGGGAGTAGCCCATTAAAAAGCAGGTTTCAGTATATGTGGCATTCCCTTCATAGTAATCAAGCAATTCCCTTGCAGCATATATCATATCAATAATGGCTTGGTTATTTGTCTCTTTTTGATAATAGGGATGCAAAATATCTACTGATGATCCGAAGCCAAAATAGTCGGGGATAAGAAGGATATAACCGTTTCCAGCCAGCGATTGTAGTAGTGTGAAATATGAATTTGCGATTGACACACTGGGTGCATTGTTATGTGATGTATTAGTACCATTTTGAAAACTCAATATTGGAAATGCTTCAGGTGCATTGGGAATGCAAACAATACCAGAGGCAATAATACCTGAATCCTGATATGTTGTATTATAGGTAATTCTGTATATGTCGACATCATAGTGTGTATTATTTAAAAGCTCGATAATTTCTGGATATTGTATGCTTTGATATCGATAAATTGTTGTGATAAAAGATTGTGAAAGGGTGCTGATTTTTTGGTAACCATTGAGATACTGGTAAAAGTCATTCGGAGTATCTAGTTCCTTTTTGCAGGCCTGAAAAATGAAAAAGAATAATAAAGTATACAGTAATATTTGTTTGAAATTGATACGCTTTGTCCGCAGATCTATAGTCATTTTTTTGAATCGTTTATCTATAGATATAACGTAAATTATCAGAATTTTGTTTTTGTTTTAGAGGATTATTAATTGAAAATTTTGCTGGAGAATATTTTATTCATATTCAGGTAATTCACTACAGATTTGATGCCTAACTCTTTCTATTAGCTCATGCATATTTTTTTCTTCCATTTCCTTGATGCTTAGAGGTTTGTGGATTACCATTTCAACCCTGCCCGGTAGAATATTAAATGAATCGGCAGGCAATATATTACGTGTATCAATGAGAGTCACTGGCAATATAGGCAGATCCAGATCAAGAGCAAGTTTGAAAGCGCCCCGTTTAAACGGTCCCGGTTTGCCTGTTTTGCTGCGTGTACCTTCTGGGAAAACAACAACCGATGTACCATCAACAAGTTTTTGCTTGGCTATGTTTAGGCTTTCGAGGGCAGCCCGGCTATTGGAACGATCAAGAAAAATATGACCAACTTTTTCGCTTCCAAAACCTATACCAGGGATTTTTCGGAGTTCTTTTTTCATTACCCATTTTATGTCGATACCTATCCAACCGTATACCAGGAAAATATCGTAAGCGCTTTGATGATTTGTGAGCACAATATATGAGGTTTTGGGTTCAATATTTTCCCGGCCACGCACAGTCACCAGCATAGGCACAAGCCAGGAGTTCAATCTCGACCAGAGTACTCCACCAATATAACTACCAATCCGGGCATTAAATATCACTGAAAAAAGAACGGCCAACACACCAAAAATAATAGTATTCACGGCTAAAAACGGAAGGTAGAACAACCACTTATAGGGTTGGTACAGCAAAACCAGTATTTTATGCAGCATATATCTGGTAATTATTGTATAGGCAAATATAAAATATCTATGAAATACTTTATGGCTGATCTTTCATCACTTTAGAAAGATTAATACCTGAATATTCAGGAAAAGGATTATCAATGAATGTTGCTGATATATTATACAGGCATCATTTGAAATTTAACCAGCTTATAATGTAGTTTTATTTTTCCCGAAAAGAACTATATACTATCTTAGTAATTATTGCCGTATTATTAATTTGATAGTAATACAATAGTTGTGAGATTGCTTAGAAAAAACCATAAAAACCAATGACAATGAAAACATTTTGCATGGAAATTCTGAATTTTACTTCGGTAAATCAGCGAAAAGGTAGCATCGGTCTTACGAAAAAACTATTCTTTTCCATTATTTTAACTATATTTTTAATCAGTTTATCAGCATCAGCAATTGAATCTCATCCGATTGTCAGATTTAATAAAACGGCAGGCAGTTTTTCGTTGGTAGCAAATGGAGAAGCATCTCCAATAGTTATTGATAAAAATGATTATGTTGGAGTAATACGTGCAGCAGAAGACTTTCAGCTTGATATTGAACGTGTTACAAGTATAAAGCCCATTCTTAAATTTGATATTGATCCAAATGATAAAGCCCTGGTAATAATTGGAACATTGGGTAAGAGTCAATTTATTCAGAACCTGGTTGATAATAAACAGCTTAATCTATCCTCTATTGAAGGGAAGTGGGAAGCTTATCTTATTACAACTATCGAAAGTGGAATAGAAGGAATCGATAAAGTAGTTGTCATTGCAGGTAGCGATAAAAGGGGTACTATTTATGGCATTTACGAACTCTCAGCTCAAATTGGTGTTTCGCCCTGGTACTGGTGGGCCGATGTACCGGTAAAGCAGCATGCTGAACTCTATATTGAACCGGAAACCTATACGGATCGCCCCATGGTAAAATACAGAGGTATATTCCTTAATGACGAGGCTCCTGCGCTTACCGGTTGGGCCAATGACAAGTTTGGTGGATTCAATCATATATTTTATGAGCATGTTTTTGAGCTGATTCTTCGACTGAAAGGCAATTTCATTTGGCCTGCTATGTGGGGAAGTGCATTTTATGATGATGACAAACTGAATCCTAAAATTGCAGATGATTACGGAATCGTTATTGGTACTTCGCATCACGAACCTTTAATGCGTGCTCATGCAGAATGGCGGAGGTATGGTGAGGGTCCCTGGAATTATGATAAGAATCCTGAAAACCTGCAAAAATTCTGGCGTGAAAGTATCAGGGAACGGAAAGACTTTGAAGCTATAGTAACAGTTGGAATGCGTGGCGATGGGGACGAAGCCATGACTGAGGGGACCGCTATTGATTTGCTTGAGAAAATAATTACCGATCAACGCCTGATATTGAAAGAAGAAACAGGGAAAGAACCTTCAGAAATACCACAGGTATGGGCACTATATAAGGAAGTTCAGGATTATTATGATGGAGGTATGAGTGTGCCGGAGGATATTACCCTGTTGCTTTGCGATGATAACTGGGGCAACGTACGAAGATTACCCAAGCCTGGTGCCCCTGAAAGATCCGGTGGATATGGAATGTATTATCATTACGATTTTGTTGGCGGACCAGTAAGCTATCGCTGGCTCAATGTCAATCCCATTTCACGAACCTGGGAACAGATGCATCTTTGCTATGAACACGGTGTAGACCGCATATGGATAGTTAATGTTGGTGATTTAAAACCGATGGAATTTCCGATTAGTTTCTTCCTCGACTATGCCTGGAATCCCGACCGGATACCAGCAGAAAAATTGCCAGAATATACCAGGCAGTGGGCAACAGAACAGTTTGGTCCTAAATATGCCGATGAAATTGCCAATCTTCTGACACAATATACTCGTTTTAATTATCGCCGTACTCCGGAAATGCTGACGCCTGAAACCTATAGTATGTTCCATTATCGTGAAGCAGAAACTGTTGTTAAAGAATATAATAACTTGTTTGCGATAGCTTGCGAAATTGGATCAAAGCTTTCTGAAGAATATAAGGATGCCTACTACCAGCTAGTAACGCACCAAATTGAGGCCTGTGCCAATCTGAATGAAATGTACTATACGGTTGCTAAAAATCATTTATATGCCGAACAGAAGAGGGCTTCAACAAATGCTATGGCACAAAGGGCAAAAGAATTATTCAAAAACGATGCAGCTATTGAGGACAACTATCATAATCAACTTTCCGGTGGAAAATGGAACCATTTTATGTCGCAGACACATATTGGATATACTTCATGGGATAATCCCGAAAAGAATTTTATGCCTGGTGTAAAAGAATTCAAGCCAATGAAGAAAGCTGAAATGGGGATTATGGTTGAAGGATCGGGGAGTTGGTGGCCTGATGAAAAAAGGAAAGCATGGCTTCCGGATTTCGATAATTTCAACAGGCAGCAATATTACATTGAACTATTCAATAGGGGAACAGGTGTTTATAATTATGAAATCGAATCAAAAGATCCCTGGCTACAAATATCTTCAACTCATGGAAAAATCGTTACCGAAGAAAGAATATGGGTAAGTATCGATTGGGATAAGGTACCTGATGGTATAAATGAATCAGTTATTAAGGTAGTGGCTGATAATGGCTCTTCCGTATATATTAATATAAGGGTACTAAATCAGAGTACAACTGATCTGAAATCGTTCACAGGCTTTATTGAGGCCAACGGCTATATTTCAATGGAAGCCGAACATTTTTCAGAAAAGATAGAATCGGATGAAATTCATTGGCAGGTAATTCCTGGTTTCGGACGTACTTTATCAGGCGTAACAGCCTTCCCAACAACCCACTCACCTGTGACACCGGCAGACAACAATCCCTATCTTGAATATAATGTATTCATGTACAGTGCCGGAAAAGTGAAAGTGAACGTATATGTGGCTCCTTCCCTGAATATCTATAACGATGCAGGTATGCAATATGCCGTTTCATTCGATGATGCACCCCCTCAAATAGTTAAAATTCATGAGTTTGATACTATACCCGACTGGAAGTATCCGACTTACTGGAATAACTCTGTAACTGATAATATTCGTGTTCTCACAACGGAACATACTATTAAACAGGCAGGTAATCATACCTTGAAAGTCTGGATGGTTACACCGGGAGTTGTATTTGAGAAAATTGTAATTGAAACGAAGGAAATTGGAGATAGTTACCTTGGGCCACCTGAAAGTTATTTTAAAGAGTAGGGAAGTTTCAGAAGCTAAAGTCAGAAACTTGTAAACCTCACATAGATGATAATGCTAGTATTTCTACCTTTATCATCGGAGCAGCCTATTTCAACCGGGCCTTCATGAGGCCGGAAAAATGTTGTCTCATTCGGATTTACTGTGCGAAGGTATTTTTTATCGACATACCAGTACACCTTTTCAACATCATTTGCTGTGTTGCAACTCAGCATTATTTCCATGCTGTCGTTGACATTGACAAAGTATTCATTTTCATGAACAGGCGAAGTTATTTCCGGACGTTTGCCGCTCAGCAATCGCTCACAATCAGGATTATGGGGAGGAATTTTATGGTAATTAATCTGATTCAGTTCATAATAGCTGATTATTTCAGGGGCCAGGTTCGGATAATATGCCGTGATAAAACCTGTTTCAGGTTTGCAGGAAGTACAATAGGAGAGACTTGAATCGGGATTTATGAGAACCTTTTTTAAATGATCACAAACTTCCATTCCGGAAACACCGGGGATATAGTAATCAATGATCAGATCTTCGCAGAATTCACCGGGAATTTTACCTGTGTGGGAACATACATAACGCAGGTCCAGTTTTTCAGGCATGGTGAACCATTCTTTCTCGGAGTCGTAATCAATTGCATTGAAAATTTGAAAAAGGAGAGGAGTAGCTATTTCTGCACCACTAAGTTCAGGCACTCCTTCTCCCGAAAAATTACCTACCCAAACTCCAACCGTATACCGGTTATTATAACCAATACTCCAGGCATCCCTGCGCCCATAGGAAGTACCGGTTTTCCATGCTATTTTTGGAGTGTGAAGGGAATTATCCCAGTTCAGGGGCAAATCAGGGCGTTTTAGTTGTGTTAGAATTTCAGTGATCATAAATGTCGATTCTTCTGAGATAATCTTCTGTGCTATAGGTATGGAATCGTTCTGTCTGAGGCCAAGATCACTATAGTTACCGCGGTTTGCCAGTGCGCAATATAAACCTGTCAGTTCTTCCAGGGTAACCCCGCATCCACCCAGGATCATGGAAAGTCCCAAATGCTCCCTTTCATTTCTAATCTGACTAAATCCTGCATCGGAGAGTTTCCCGATTAATGTGGAAGGTTGGATCGAATACAGCAGTTTTACAGCTGGAATATTCAGCGAAGATGCCAGTGCATTTTCAATACTTATATTGCCATGGAACTTTTCATCGTAGTTTTCCGGCTCGTATCCGGAAAAATTAATTGGAACATCGGCAATTATACTTTTTGGTGTCACAAGACCTTTATCAAAAGCAATTCCATATAAAAGCGGTTTTAACGTACTGCCCGGCGATCTAACTGCCCGGATACCATCTACCTGTCCGCCGTCCTCATTATTAAAGAAATCGGCAGAGCCAACATAGGCAATAACCCTCCTTGACTGGTTTTCTACTACTAAAGCAATGGCATTTTTTATATTCTGAAAATAAAATCGGCGGCTATATTCTCCCACAATTTTTTCAGTTTTTTGCTGTATTTCAGAACTTAAGCTTGACCTAATGATATTCATACCGGGATATTGAGCTTTCAGTCGATAGGCTAGGTGAGGAGCCAGTTTAGGCACATCGCGCCTGTATGGGTTTAATGGTTCGGCAAGGGCGTCATCGATAAAATCAGGATAAAAGAGTTTTGCTTTCCGGTAGCGCTCCAACCATTTGTTTCTCTCATCAGCAAGTACTTCATTATTATTGCCCGGGCGCAACGACACGGGCCGGTTTGGAACAATCGATAAAGTGGCTATTTCGGCCAGGCTTAAATGATCAGGCAATTTACCAAAGTAAATTACCGAGGCTGACTTCACTCCTTCGATATTACTGCCAAAGGGAACGAGGTTCAGATAAAGTTGCAGAATTTCAGCTTTGGAAAATTTCAATTCAAGTTGAAAAGCCCTGAAAATTTCTTTAATTTTATTCCGATAGGTTCTCTCTTTTGGTTCCAGCATACGGGCTACCTGCATAGTTATTGTCGAAGCTCCGGAGGTTCTCTTTCCGGTGCTGATATTGTTGTAGAACGCTCTCAGAACAGCAACAGGGTTTACTCCGGGATGATAGTTAAAATACTTATCCTCCTTAAATACGATAGCCTTCTTCAGTTCAGGCGTAATTTCATCCAGTTCGGTATACATTCGCCATTTATCATCGGAAGTTAGAAAAGCATGCAGGAGGTTTTTTTCCGATGATATTACCAGAGTTGAGTATTCAATGTTAACAGATAAGGGAATCAATGCATTCAGAAGAAGGAACAGTAAATAGTAAGATGTGAACAAACACAGCATAAACCGAATAAAAAAAGACATTTTTTTAAAAACGAATGAATCCTTCATGCTTCATCACATTATTCTTTGACAGTTGCGAAGTTAATGATTGGTAGCAGTATTACTTTCCTGAAGCATTTTTTTTAGATGCCAAATAGTTACATCTGCTTAGCAATCACAATATTTTTTATAGCTTTAAAGAACAATCAAATCCAGATTTATGAAACGCCTAAATATTTTTTTACTAACCCTGATTATTATAGTTACAGGTTGCTCCAGTGATAAAAAATTGAAGCTGATAGAAAAGAATTTTGAAGATGAAGTTCCGCTCCAGGCAATACTGAGTTTTACTTTCAGCAAGGAAATAGTACCCGACAGCCTGGTAGGTATCTGGACAGATAAAGAATATATCCGGTTTGAACCAAAAGTTGATGGGAAATTTCATTGGCAAACACCGACTACACTTGTTTTTGCTCCACGCGAGGGTTTTAGTCCGGCAACCAATTATTCAGCCCGCTTTTCCAATCTTGTTTTCGATCATGCTAAAAAGTTAAAATACAAAGGCGAAAAGCAATTTGAATTTCATACTCCATACCTTGAAGTACTTTCAAGTCGTGCGTTTTGGGAAGTTTCGGAAGAAAATAAAGAGAAGGGATTACGCGTTGAACTGGAGTTTAGCTACCCCGTTTCTGCTGTTGAAGCAGCCTCATTGCTTAACCTGAAGATTGATGGAAAAGAAAGTAATTTTCGTGTAATCACGAATGATTATTCTGATAAACTCAGTATCTGGGTTCCGGATATTAAAAAGGAAGATAAGGATTACTCTATAGAGGTTAAAATGGATAAGGGTTTAACACCTGAAGGAGGCTCAGTAGAAACAACTGAAGTATATATTGAGCAATTCGATATCCCATCACCTTTTAAACTTGAAATAACTGATTTTCAGGCGAATCATGATGGTAATGAAGGAAGTATAATGTTATATACTACTCAGCAGGTTCTGGATGAAAATGTTAAAAAATTTATTAAAATAACTCCGGCAGTAAGGTATACTGTGGAAGTTGAGCCGGGGTATATACTTATAAAGAGCGAAGATTTCAGCATGGACCAGCAGTATGAAATCAACGTTGCAAAAGGACTATCAGGAAGAATCGGAGGCGTGCTGAAATTTGATTTTTCACAACCCATCTCTTTTGGTGAGGTCGAGCCGACCATACGGTTTCAGGATGAGAACGAATATTACTTATCGGGAAGGGGTTCCAGGAATATACAGGTAGCCATTATGAATGTCCCGAAAGTCCAGGTTACGATCTCGAAAATATATGAGAACAATCTTCTTAAGTACCTCGGCAATAATTATTACGACGACTATTATTACTATGAATATGACGATTATTATTACAACAATAACGAAATAGGTAATCTGGGCGATGTTATCTATGAGAAGGAAGTAGAAACGAATACACTTGCCCGTAAAGGTTCAAACAGGATTCTGGCGCTTGACTTTGAAGATAAACTGGCCGAGAATAAAGGAATATATGTGATTGAAGTACGCTCCACCGAAGATTATTGGTTAAGGGCTTCAAAAATGGTTGCTATTTCAGATATTGGTTTGATAGTAAAACAGGGAAAAAATCAGATCACGGTTTTTGCCAACTCTATAAAAACAGCTCAACCTTTAGCCAATGTGAGTTTGCGATTTATCGGAAACAACAACCAGGTAGTGTATTCTGCCAAAACAGACGCATCCGGAGTTGCCAAATATGAATATACCGAGCTAAAGGCTCCCGGATTTGCAACTTCTATGGTTACGGCCCAGTTAAATGAAGACTACAACGTTATTTTGCTCGACCGGACCCGGATAAATACCTCACGCTTCGACGTAGGGGGTAAATACACGAATCCTTCGGGAATGGAGGCATTTATTTATGGCGATAGGGACTTGTACCGGCCGGGTGAAACTATCAATATCTCGACTATTGTTCGTGACGAAACGTGGAAGATACCCGATAATCTGACCATGATTCTGAAAATAATGGCACCTAATGGAAAAACCTACAAAACCTTACGTAAAGTGCTGAACAAGTATGGGTCTTTCGATTCTCAGATTGTCATACCGGCCTCGGCGCAAACCGGCTCTTATATAGTTAATGTTTTTACCGGAAATGAAGTACTCATTGGTTCGAAAGTAATTAAAATTGAAGAATTCATGCCCGACCGCATCAAGGTCAATGTATCGCTTAACAAAACGGAATTCAAACCCGGTGAAAAAATTGAAGTGGGAATTGAGGCCCAGAATTTTTTTGGGCCACCCGCCGCCGGAAGGAATTATGAGGTCGAACTTTCGACTCAACGGATAAATTTCTATCCTAATAAAAACAGTAACTATAGTTACTATATTGAAGGCATCCAAACTTCTTTCAGTAATATATTCAGACAGAATACAACCGATGATGCAGGAACAGCCAGGGAGGTATTTGATATCCCTGTTGAGTATAAAAATATGGGTACGTTGCGCTCTGATGTATTTGCAACGGTTTTCGACGAAACAGGGAGACCTGTAAATCGCCTGAAACAACTGTTCGTATATACACAGGATATATTCTTCGGAGTGAAAACTGATGATTATTATGTTCGGACCAATCAAGCAGTAAAATTTGATTTGATTGCTGTGGATAAAAGCGGTGAAGCACTCACTGATATTGAAGCCCAGGTCAAACTTATCCGATATGAATATAAAACTGTTTTATCAAAATCGGGAGGTTACTTCAGGTATCGATCGGAGAAGATTGAAAAAGTGATGCAGGATAAGAAGATCAGAATCAATTCTACATCAACTACATTCGGTTTTGTGCCTGATCGTTCAGGCGAGTATGAACTTCGTATTGCGGCTCCCGGGGTATCATCATATGTGAAAAGAAGTCTGTATGCTTATGGTTGGGGTTCAACAACATATAGTTCATTCAAAGTGAATAAAGAAGGTCAGATAGATATAGAGCCGGACAAACAAAATTACCAGGTAGGCGAGAAAGCTAAAATTCTGCTCAAGGCACCATTTACCGGAAAAATTCTGGTTACAGTTGAAACAGACAAAGTTATTGATCATTTCTACATCGAAACAGATAAGAGAGCTGCATCATTTACGTTGGATATTAAGGAGGAATACTTGCCAAATGTATATATAAGCGCCACACTTTTCAGGCCCCATGAAGAATCAGATATACCCTTAACTGTTGCGCATGGATATGCATCACTTAAGGTTGATAATCCTTCGTATAAGATGCCAGTCACTATTGCAGCTGCCGAAAAATCGAGATCCAATACAAAACAGACTATAAAAGTTAAGGCAAAGCCCAACAGTGCCATAACATTAGCGGTTGTCGATGAAGGAATATTACAGGTTGCCGGATATACAACTCCCGATCCGTATAATTTCTATTATCAGAAACGGGCACTTGGAGTTAGTACAAGCAATGTCTATCCATACTTGTTTCCCGAAATAGGTATGGTTCGCAGCACTACAGGTGGAGATGGCTCTGAACTGGAAAAACGTCTGAATCCCATTCAGAATAACCGGGTTAAACTGGTTACTTTTTGGAGTGGTATACTGGAAACTAATAGTAAAGGAGAGGCGGTACTGGACATAGATATTCCCCAGTTTTCAGGTGACCTGCGGATTATGGCAGTTGGTTATAACGGACAAATATTTGGGTCGGCACAGAAAAATATAAAAGTAGCCGATCCGCTGGTTATAAGCGTAGCTCTTCCCCGGTTTATGAGTCCGGGTGATAAGGTATTGGTGCCAGTGATAATAACCAATACAACTGATAGAGAAACCCGCTGTAAAACTAGTTTAAAACTTGAGGGCCCGTTGAAAATTACCTCTGAATCATCCGGTACTATTACTATTGGACCTTCGAAAGAAGTCCAGGTATTGTTTGAAGTTGAAGCCAGTCTGGCTATCGGATCATCAAAGGTAATTGTTGAAGCGCAAGCTCTGGGTGAAACATTTGTAAATACTACTGATATTAGCGTCAGACCTGCATCACCCCTGCAGAAGCGGTCGGGGAGTGGAGTAGTTGTTGCAGGAAATAGTATTAAACTCCCTGTGGATAATAAGGGATTTATTGCAAGCAGCATTAATGGTAAATTAATAATAAGTAAGAATCCCCTGGTACAATATTCAAATAGTCTGGATTATCTGGTTCGTTATCCGTATGGATGTGTTGAACAGACTGTTTCCAGTGCTTTTCCTCAGATTTATTTTGGCGATCTGGTAAATGTACTATTTACAAACCAGAATGCGCAGAGCGATGCAATACGTAATGTTCAATATGCTCTCGATCGTATAAAACTCATGCAGCTATACAACGGAGGATTGACCTATTGGCCTGGAGGAGGATCGGAAACATGGTGGGGGTCGGTATATGCTGCTCATTTTGCTCTCGAAGCCAAAAAAGCTGGCTTTGAAGTGGATGAGAGTTTTATAAATTTGTTATTAAAATATTTAAAAAAGAAACTGGAGAAGAAGGAATTAATCACCTACTATTACAATTACGATAAGAGAAAACAGATTGCACCAAAGGAAGCCATTTATTCACTTTATGTTTTAACACTGGCAGGGGAGAAGCCAACCAGCCTGCTTAACTATTACCGTTCGCGCACTGATCAGATTAGTCTTGATTGCCAATATATGTTGGCAGCAGCTTATGCATTGACAGGCAATATGGATAGAGCAAGGGAAGTGCTGCCTCCGGCATTCGAAGGTGAAAAATCGAATACAAGTTCCGGAGGAAGTTTTTACTCATATATTCGTGATGAAGCCCTGGCATTAAATGTGCTTTTAGAGATCGACCCTCAGAATTCACAGGTGGGGATTATGGCAAAACATATCTCTGATGCCTTGAAAAATTCCAGGTACATGAATACGCAGGAACGTACATTTTCATTTCTTGCTATGGGTAAAATTGCCCGGATGGCAGCTGCAAGTAATATAAAGGGATCTGTGAAAATAGGGAGTAAAACTGTACAAAATTTTGATAATGTAGATCTGAATATCGCGGTAAAAACTATTGCCGATAAACCTATTGAACTTTTAACCGAAGGTAGCGGACAGCTATATTACTATTGGGAAACAGAAGGGATTACCTCTGATGGGTCATATCTTGAAGAGGATAGCTACCTGAAGGTACGGCGCAGATATTTCAACAGGAACGGACAACTCGTCACCAATAATACTTTTTCTCAAAATGACCTGGTTCTTGTAGAATTGTCTTTGACCGGACTAACAAGTCAGTATATTGAAAACATAGCCATTTCTGATATCCTGCCAGCCTGTTTCGAAATTGAAAACCCACGGCTCACTGTGCTTCCTCCGGGGATGAACTTCCCCAATAACAGAACTACACCGGAGTATATGGATATTCGCGATGACAGGATAATATTTTTTATAGGAGCGAACAATTACACGAAGTACTTTTATTACCTGGTCCGTGTAGTTTCTAAAGGAACATTTATTACGGGACCTGTAGGTGCCGATGCTATGTATAACGGGGAGTACCATTCATACTATGGAGGTGGAGTGATAAAAGTACCAAATTAATTATGTTACCTGATAATAAAATAAAATTTATTTCTGATGCAGATTTATCTACAAAATTGATTCAGTTGAAGGAATCTCTCATGGCTATGGATAAAGTTGCAGTAGCTTATTCGGGAGGAGTTGATAGCACCTTACTTCTTAAAATTGCATTTGATCTCCTTGGGAATAAAGCTATTGGAATATATGTCGATTCTCCGTTACAACCTAAAAGGGAGAAACAGGAAGCAATTGAAGTAGCCAGATTAATTCAGGCAGAAATCTACATAATTAATCTTGATCCTCTATCAAAGCCGGATTTTAAAAGGAATCCCAACAACAGATGCTATTTCTGTAAAGGGTACATATTTGATGAGATACAGAAAACAGCTAAGGAAAAAGGATATACAAATGTTATTGATGGCTCGAACCATGATGATACAGCTGATTACCGGCCAGGTAAGAAGGCCTTGATGGAACGAAAAATAGGCAGCCCTCTTCAGGAGGTTGGTTTAACCAAAGAAGAAATCAGATTTCTTAGTAAAGAATACGATTTACCTACCTGGAATAAAGATGCCTATGCATGTCTTGCCAGCCGAATTCCTTATGATGTTGAGATTACTTCTGAACGATTGAATCAGATTGATAAGGCTGAACAATTACTTTTTTCAAAAGGTTATAGAAATGTACGAGCACGATATTACGGTGATGAAGTCCGAATAGAGGTTCGACAGGATCAGGTTAAAAAACTTCAGCAAGAAGTTAAGCATAAAGATGTGTTAGAGGCTATTCTCGCTAGTGGCTTTACCAGAGTGTACGTCGAACCCCTGGGATATCAGCAGGGAAATCTGAACAAATGGGACAAAAAGTAATTTATCTCAATTTTTAGTTCTGATAAAAACGATTATTTTTACTATAAGACATTCATTGTCTGATATTTTAAATTTTTTCAATAATTCAGGATGACAAAAATCAATAGAAAGCTGTGGAAAGTCGAAATGATGATTTTCCTTTTCATTGTATTAAGTTTACTAAACTGTTCACCTACAAATAATTCTGACGACCAATCCAAATATCGTGTGGTAGATCAATTCGGTCAGCTAAGTGTTGAAGGCATTAATATTGTGAATCAGCAGGGCGAGATTGTATCATTGGAAGGTATGAGCATGTTCTGGAGTCAGTGGATTGACAAGTATTATAACTATGGTTGTATAAAGTGGTTACGTGACGACTGGCATTGCGAAGTTATCAGGGCAACGATGGCAATAGAGCCTGGCGGTTATATAAAAAAGCCAAAAAAAGAAATGAAAAAGATGGTTGCAGTAATTGATGCATGCATCGATCTTGGCATTTATGTGATAGTAGATTGGCATTCGCACAGGGCGGAATCTGAAATAGAGCAGTCGATACGATTTTTTACTGAAATAGCCCAGCGTTATGGAGATCATCCTAATATTTTGTACGAAATATTTAATGAACCGCTGAGAGTTTCATGGGATGAAGTAGTAAAACCCTATCACGAACGAGTTATTAAAGCTATTCGCAAGTACGATCCGGATAATATTATTCTTGTCGGAAGCCCACTGTGGTCACAAAATGTCGACGAGGCTGCCGAAAATCCTATTGAGGATACAAATACAGCCTATACACTTCATTTCTACCCCGGCACACATAAACAATGGTTGCGGAATAAAGCATTGTACGCGATGGATAAAGGAATAGCCCTATGGGTTACTGAATATGGCACCTGTAATGCTGATGGAAAAGGACCGATCGATCATGATGAATTAAAGTTGTGGTACGATTTTATGGAAGAACATCAACTTAGCTGGTGCAACTGGTCCGTATCAGATAAGGAAGAAACTTCATCTGTTCTGTTACCAAAGGCAAGGGCCAGGGGAAAATGGAGCGATGCCATGCTATCCGAGTCAGGTAAGATCGTTCGTGAAAAAATACGACAAATGAACCCTTAGCCTTGTTGATTATTCATCAATTTGTTATCAAAAACTTATTTTTGATTTTTCGATAAACGGAAATAATCTTATGGAATCGTCCGGATTATAATATTTTTATTATTACAAGCATTCACTATATGATACATTATCTTTGAAGTACATAACTGAAAATCATCATGTACGAATTCGAATTAAATAACAGGGAACTATTGATTCTCATTGAAGAATGGGAGAAAAAATTATTGGCTTTACCAGACAATGTTATTTCGGAACGTAGGAATACTCAGAACCGAAACATCAAACAAATTGTTGGGCATATGATTGATTCCGCATCGAACAATACACATCGGATAATTCACCTTCAATACCAAAAAAGTCCTTTACAATTTCCAAACTATGCAAGCTATGGTAATAACGACAGGTGGATAGCCATACAAAATTTTATAGAAGAAGATTGGAATGACATGGTTCAGTTATGGAAGTATCTAAATCTGCATGTAGTTCATGTTATCAGAAATATTGACGTATCGAAACTGGAAAATAAATGGGAAGCCGATAGCAACAAATTTATAAGTTTGCGTGAGGGAATTGTTGACTACCTGCCTCATTTTAAGCTTCATATCAGCGAAATTCAGGAATTGATTAATAAAGACTAAATAATTTCAATAATGAAAATTGGATTCACAATTTTATGTCTCTCAGCTTTTATAACAGGAATTGTTGCCTGTAAGGAAACTGATAATGATAGAATTGATTCTTTTTGGCCCGATAATAAATCACCGGTATGGGTGGGCAGAATTGTTACAGAAGATTTATTGAACCGTGATGATTTCATGATGTATATATCAGATCATTGTACTGCTGTGCATTATGCCGAAGCCTGTGCTGCTTTCGGAGCAGCACGGTTAGCCGGGTTACTACAGGATTCTGTAACAATATCAAGGCTATCGGAACGCTATAAAAGAGTAATTGACGACAGTATTGTGAACACGGCCAACCATGTTGATGCTAATGTATACGGAATATTACCCCTGGAATTATTTATACAAACCGGTTCGGAATTATTCTATCATCAGGGAATCGAACTGGCTGACGGACAGTGGGATGATCCTTTACCTGATGGTTTGACCAACCAGACACGTTACTGGATCGATGATATCTGGATGATAGGCAGTCTTCAGGTCCAAGCCTATCGGGCTACAGGGAAAATAATTTATCTTGAAAGGGCTGCCCTGGAGATCGATGCTTATTTGCAGCGATTACAACAGCCCAATGGCTTGTTTTTTCACGGTGAAAATGCTCCTTTTTTCTGGGGCAGGGGAAATGGATGGGTGGCTGCCGGTTTGGCTGAATTGCTATCGGAACTGCCGGATAGTGATCCGCATTATTATTCAATTCTGGAAGGGTATAGGAAGATGATGGAGGCTTTAGTACAATACCAGGCCGATGACGGCATGTGGAGGCAGCTGATCGATGCAGATTCTGCATGGAAGGAAACCTCATGTACCGGCATGTTTGGTTACGCATTGACCATAGGGGTCAAAAAAGGCCTGCTATCAGAGGATAAATATAAGGAAGCGTATCAGAAAGCCTGGCTTTCGCTTGCAGATTATATTAATGAGGAAGGAAAAATAACCGATGTGTGCGTGGGTACAGGTCAAAGTACTGACATTCAATATTACCTTGATCGCCCAAAAACAACAGGCGATTTGCATGGACAGGCTCCGCTATTATGGTTTGCATATGCATTACTGATCAGGTAGATATTCGAATTATAATCGCTTCAGATATTTTAAGACCATTGTACTTTTTGCTTGTAATCCCGATGATCCGTCTTCAAGTAATTCATTGAGAATACTTTTAAGTTCATTTTGTATTTCTGGATATTTTTTTGAAACATTCAGTAGAATTTCAATTGAATAGTACCTGATAGAAACAGCTTCTTTCGGATCGGACAACCATGTAAATGCTATATCGGTTAAAATACCCATCTGTTCTTCATCATAAGGAAAGGGCTGTTCAGAAAGCACTTTTAAGAATCCTCTGCGAACGCCTTCTGTTTTCAACTGACTGAGTCTGGAAATCATGATTGGAATATAGGGATATACAAGATCAGGGTATGATTCGATTACAAGAGCTATTACACGCGCAGCGCGCATTGAAAGTGGATATTCATCACGAAGCGACAGATTCATCATCTCTTCAAATCGTTCCGGATTGTTACCGATATCATTTACCAGTATGTCAGCCAATAGTCTGGAACTGTCAACAAGTTTTAATTCGTAATCATGCATACAGTAATAAATTTCGATAATTTTACAATGTAAGAAAAATTGGAAATATTATGAAAGTCTGGCAGCCAACATCTGAAGAAATAGCAAAAACATCGGGTTGGGGAACATGGAGTAAAGAAACTTCAGAATTTCCCTGGTTTTATGACGAAACAGAAACTTGCTTTATTTTGGAAGGAGAAGCATCGGCAACAGATGACAAAGGAAATTCTATTCATTTTAAAGCCGGTGATATGGTGAAATTTGAAAAGGGAATTTCCTGTACCTGGAAAATAAAGAAGGATATTAAAAAGCGTTATTTGTTCGGTTGAGTATTCGATAAAGATCGAAAGATACCCTGCTTGCAGGAGCCGGGATCAAGGCCGTTTCCAAAATTATTAATGGTATATAAATAGTCAGGATAAGAAATCAGAGGAAATTCAGTATGAGATTTATATACAGTATCGGTATATTAATTATTCTCAATTCTCTTTTTGTTGGTTGTAAGAGAAAAGCAACAAACGAGACTCTTGATAAAAGCATTGATACAATAGATGTTCAATCAGAGGGCATTGGCATGAGTGATACCATAATTGCAGCAGAAAATTTACAGGAAGATATTTATGGAGATACAGTTTGGGTACATCCTTATGGTAATCAGGCATGGTACAGCTCAATTTCTGAGAAGAAATTTAAGGTTACTATTTCAGTCTGGGTAGACACGACAGATTATCTTATCGATACTGTAAAATCAGCAAAAGGAAACCGGATTGTCATAGGGTATAATCATTATTATTCCCTTGCATTCAGAAAAGATGAAAAACCCTGGTTTTTCCTGAATTTTAATAAGAAAGAAGATTTATACGCCTTGATTTACGGAACTGATCTATGGCTTGAAAGCAATTTAAATATAGTTAATAACATTGTATATAATGACAAATTTGGATTTCTGATTATTGAAATGTCCATAAATTCCGGCGATGAGTTTAATAGCATGTTTTATTTGATTTCAGATACAGAAGGCAAAATTATATATAGCGGTAACATCAGCAGCTGGGGAGGAGGAGGCCCTGACGGTGCTCCGTTCTTGACGGATGATGGTAGAATGTATGTTACCTGTCACGAAGTATATAATTTTGTTACAGGAACAGCCATTAATCTCGCAGAATATGCTACTATGGCTCATCTGCTATCCAATAAGAATAATACCGCTGAATACATACAAATCCATGGACTGAGATACCTTTCCAATAATAATTTCCTGGTGGTTTTTAATCGTTTTCATAATAAACCCAAATACAATGCTCTTATTTTAAATACCGATTCACTTGTAGTAAATCAGTTTGGGTACTATAGTCTGGTCGAAGATATAGATGCGGTTCTTTTATTTGAAGAGCTGACGAATATGGGAACAGCCTTTCTTTATGATACGGAGCGTGAAGTGCTCATAAGCATAAAACGAGATGATATTCCTATTATCAATGAAACTGGATTATATGAAATGACTGAGTTAGATAAAAATGTATTGCTATCATCTGATTATCAGTCCTTGAATTTTGGATTCTATGGATCATATGAGTTTTATATATCACCAAACGATTCTATACTTTATTACAGCCACGAAACGATGAATTAATCCTTTTCTTTATCAGAAATAATAACAGCTTCATATGTAAAGATATCAGCATCTTTCCACCCGTCGGCTCCCAGGCCTGCTTTGCGTTTTGAACATTCTTCCACCATTTCAAGGGAACTCCAGCCGGTACGGGCTGCCACCTGGGGCAGGAAAGTCCCCGACCGGAAATCTTTCCGGATAAGAATACCGTGTCTTCCGGGAATAATTTCATCGATGGATTGTATTTTTTTTAGCGGAGTCAAAATAGAAATTTCGATTTTCATTTTATCAAGCTCATCAGGCTTTATCGATACAAATCTGGTGTCACGAGTAGCTGCAGATTCAGCAGTTTGTTCAATGGTTATATATAAAGGATTGTCTGTTTCAATTCGTCCAATACAGCCTCTCAATTCTTTTTCAACATAGATACTTACAAATGCACCCTGTGGTTTTTTATATCTATCAGGAATGTTAGCAAAAGTGCTTTGTTCTGATTCTGTTCCACTGATTTTTCTTGTAATGCTATTACGCGCCACAGAAAGTAATAATTGTTTGTCATCTTCCGACATAGTTTTGCTATCTTCTTTAGAAACAGACTTTTGAGTTACTACAACGGATTGATATCCAACAACCCGTGATTTATCTCCATAAATCGGTATTTCACCTGAATTCTGATATAGCATCGGAATATATGATGCCCCCTTAAGATCAGATGTCATGTAAAGGAGTGTTAGGGCCGATGTCCATCCGCACATACTGGTAGCCAGATTTTCATAGTTCTTGTGTTCGTTTTCCTTTAATTGTTTAAGAAAGATATCGGGATTGTTAGAGCAGATGGCTTCTACGGTATTTTTATCCACTTTAAGAGCATCGTTGTATTTCGGATAATGAGAGAGGTCACTGCTTATTACAAAGAGATTTTCTCCTCCAAGATAAGGACGAAGTACTTCTGCTACTTTCTTAGGAACTTCAACGGAATGTCCTCCAATGAGGATAGGTACTATTTTAAAATTACTCTTTAGGAAATATTGAAGAAAGGGTAATTGTACTTCAAGGCTATGTTCATGAGCATGTGCTTCCAGCCTGAAGTTGAAAATGGTATTTTTCTCAAGAATTTCTGAAGCCAATTCCGTATCGACTGCTATTTTACCCAGAGGTGTTGAATAAAATCCCTTAAAATAAATCGAAACACCATCATACCATGCATAATGGCTCGAACCAATTATAAACACCCGCTTTATCTTATTTCTATCCTTAAGCACATTATATGCCGATGCTGCAACAGTTCCTGAAAAAATATAACCAGCATGAGGACTAATTATAGCCAGAATTTCATCCTCTTCTTCAACTTTTTTCTTATAAAGTTTTAAAGCAGAATGAGTAAGATTATCTATTTCTTTGTTCAATTCCTTTGATGAGGAAGGGTAGAATCTCCCTGCGACAACAGGTTTTCTCTCGGCTGGTATAGGCATAATTGATTTCAATCCGAAAAGGTATAAATTTTAACGCTTTGCTTGGATAATTATACTCAACTCCGGCAAATTTACTCAAATCATTTCTTTCAATCAAGTGGAGTCAACTATTTACAAGCACTACAGTTATTTGTTGTTTTAAGAAAGTGGTTGATAGATTAAGTATTTGAAAATATCGATTATAGTTTGTCCAACGAAAGAAATTTGTATTTGCTTTCCTATGAAAACCTGTTTTTATTTTTTAAAAACTTAAAAAGAAAAATGAATTGCTGAATTTCAGATTGTTTTCAATATAAGAAAGGCACACTCAGTGAAGCAATATAAGGGATTTAGCAAATTATTTCTTTGTTTCCATACTCATATTTCTGAGGTAATAAACCAGATCATCTTTCCATGTTTTACCGCAGATATCAATGTCGCCATCACCATCAACATCGGTTGCAACTGCATCGGTGCATTCAACTTTGAACAATATTTCGTGAGGATTCCACTTTTCGCCGGTTCCCTCAGCGTTTTCCCATATGAAGCATCGCTTATATAAATCTCCTGTCATTGGTCCTGCTCCTGAAAAAATATCGAGATCACCGTCGTTATCGAAATCGGCAACACAAAGAGAGTGCATATCCTGGTTGGTTTCAGATGCAACCGGATGCATATACCAGTTAATTCCTTTTCCGTCTTTGTTTTCCTGCCATACAATCCTTCCTGAGGCATTGTTCGATTCGGCCTGTACAACATCCATATCACCGTCATTATCCATATCGGCAACGAATATCCGGGCCGAACGGGCAAACTGTCCCTGACTGTATACAAAACCCAATGTGCGGTGAACTGACCATTTCAGTCCATCACCATTCAGGTTATCGTACCAGATATCACTGCGCACGATATCCAAATCACCGTCACCATCAATATCTCCAATACCATTGGGAGCAATACCTCCCGGTACGCCGTCGCCAATGGTTACTTTCTTCCACTTCCTTTCAGGCTTACTACCGACAAAATACACAAAAAGGCCATCCTGTGGACTAATAGCCACTAATTCATTAATACTATCCTTATTAAAATCGGCTGCAATATTATCATAGGAGAAGATCACCCCGTTTTCAAAGCGTTCCCACATATCAATTTTGTTCCCCGGATTACGATACCATGTACCTCCCGATACCTGATCGATCCATCCATCCCCATCGACATCCATACTTGAACCGCCGCGATCAGTCAGAGCATCATCGCCCATGATATGCATTTCCCACTTATCGGCATTTACATATTCAAACCACCACACTGTACTTCCGCTGGCTCCTATAACCAGATCCTGATCGCCATCCCTGTCAAGATCGGCCAGTGATGATTGTCCAAGAAGCATTTGGTCCGTATGACCGATTTCATAGTATTTGAATTCAGGAAATTGTGCGGACGAATGAGAAATGCTAAATAGCACTGCCATGAAAAGACCGGAAAACTTCAAAATATGTTTCATATTGATTCTTCTTAGTAATGTATTATTTCATATATAGGAAAAAAGATATCAATAGTATAATTGCAAACCTATTCAATGATTAATGGACCAATTTTATTATTCAATTAATTCAAAATTCCATTTCCCAAAATCTATTTCTGCCTCCACAGCTTTTTCAATTTCATCGTCAAGAGAAGGAAATAGGTCGATACCTGTTTGCTGTTCTATTTCATCGATACTTACGGCAAATGCTTTCAATTTTCCTGATGACATTCCATTTTTGAAGATAAATCCAATGGCTCTCTGATTCTTCGAATCGTAGACAGCTTTATAGAAATGTTTCGGAATGCTAACGTTATTATCGCCAATGGTCGGGAAAGGTGATTCTAGTAAAATTGGCCCACAAACGATATATAAACCATCGGTCTCAGCTGACCAGAGTCTGATCAATTCTTCAGTTTTAATCCAGATATGGTTGTAGTAGGCTAACTTCATGGGGGTTATATTGCTTAATAAGAAGGTCTCCTCGACAGCTTCTGGCATTTGTAAGACATCGAGATAATTAACAAATTGAGCCATAATATAGCCTCCATCTTTATAGTCCTTTTTATTTGCCGATCGGGTATTTACCTGTGGATCAGGAATATATTTGGCTTTCACTTTTCCAACTTTATTAATTTGGGCTTTTGTTACTTTGTATGCTACCCAGGAAGGTTGAAGATAAGCTGAATTATAAGAGAGAGAAAAACCCTTATGATGAATGACCTGTTCTCTGTCTAGATTGGAGGGTAACATGACATCTGCCTCCTGTCCATTGGCAAGAGTAAATACAAGAAATAGTGCAAAAAGCAAAAGTTTAGTTTTCATTACTCAGAAAATAAAATGGTTATCTTTCCCTTAAAGTTAGGAAAAGCCTAGTTTTATACAAATGATAAATAGGGTAATTATAATCAGACGTAACTTTTTAATCTGAAAGTCCTGACATGTTCCTTTGAAAATACTTCTTCACCCAACCAGAAAGTCTCTTTTTGAAGTTTGGCTCTCTCCTTCATAACGACTAAATGGATTTTTTGAAAATTCTCCTTCGATAATCTTCTATTTTCTTTAAGAGTGTTTTCCAGAACCGCTAAATCATGATCCCTGCCTAATGAATCAGTTATCTTGTCAAGTTTGGTAATGATCGGCTCCATTAAAAGCTGATCGATACCGGGTGTAAATCTTATCTGTAATAGCAAACGTTTAGTAGATTTCCGCCATTTATGAATAATTTCAGTTTCCAGTGTATTGCGAGAATCAAAATATAATTGAGCGGCTTTATAATGTGACTTTTCAATACTATTAAGAAAATCCGAATGGGTGCAGGGTTTAATATTAATCGAGTTGAGATCGGTCAAGACTGTTTTAAGATCGTCTAAAAGGGAGGCTTCTGTTTTAATCGGATTATTGTTACAAATTGCATAGGCTATTTTAAGATTTTCAGTTAAATCATTGGTTATTTGTTGATTGACATTTTCAGGAAGAAAAGTGGTATGTGTTTGCACAAGATTTAAAAATGTTCGCAAATTAACGGTTGCATCCCGACGTTCGGCCATCTCTCCTGCGACTATTGATAATTTTTCATCCAGTTGCATATAATCTAATTCCTCGATACATAGCCTGAATAACCATAGCAAGGACCGGCATCGCTTTATTGTTTTTCTGTATTCGTGTATTCGCAATTCGGTATTGTATTCTGAATTATGCTGTAACGTAAGAGAATTCGTAATTTCTCTTACAATAATATCACGTATTGAATATGCTGTTGTATCTTTGACCTTTAGCATTTTTCTTAGAAAATATTTTATACTACAAAGGTATTTTGTTAGCCATTTCAGCATATTAAATCAATTTTAAGCTTATGTAATGTTAAGATTAAATAAAATTAACCTTTGTATATTTAATCTTAATGTAAATGAGCTTTTACATTATTTTTTTTGTTTCTTTTAATGTGAAATTATTATTATATGTAGCCGATTATCACAAATCAACTTTGAGTAAACTATTGAATGGTAGTTGGTTTTGGGTTAAAGTCCAGATTTTGTTTAAAGTGTGCGATAGGACAATTTAGATTACTCATTCAACTTTTTTAATTTTAAACCGTTCTTTGTAAAACAATAAGGAATATGCGGGGAGGTTCACCACTTTTTTTTCTATTTATATTTATTTTTCTGTTACTCATCGACAGTTATGCATTCAGGGGTATAAGAATATTGACAGCTACTTTTGATCAGGGTTGGCGCGTAGTGTTTCATGTTTTATACTGGATGGTTCCCTTACTCATTATATTCCTCGTAATATATATGAGCAGGAATTTCAGAGATTTCGTGACTACACGGAAATTTAGGGTATTGTATTTTCTCATAGGCATGTTCGTCTTATTCTATGTGCCAAAACTTGTTTTCATTACTTTTCAACTGGGTACAGATATTATAAGAATTACAGGTTGGATCATTTCTAAATTTAGTGCACCTGATAGCAAGATTGCAGAAACTGCTGCTACTATGACACGTTCAGAATTTCTGACCCGTTTGGGAATTGTAATTGCAATGATTCCATTTTTATCTGTTATACAAGGCATTAGGAAAGGAAGATTCAACTATAAAATTAAAAATCATAGCCTGTATTTTGATCATTTACCTCATGCTTTTGATGGATTTAAAGTTTTACAAATATCCGACTGGCACATTGGTAGTTTCCTTGGTCAGACCAATAAAGTTGAAGAGGTTGTAAAACTGGTAAACTCTCAGAATGCTGATATAATACTCTTTACAGGTGATATTGTAAATAATGTTGCTGAAGAACTCCGGGAATTTATCCCTGCGGTACGGAAGCTTTATTCGCCCAATGGTGTCTACTCTATTCTGGGAAATCACGATTATGGCGAATATGTTAGCTGGGAAAGTGAAGAAGCGTATAAACAAAATATGGATACACTTTTCAGTTACCAGCAGCAGGCTGGTTTGAAGCTTTTACGTAACGATTCCATTGTTATTGAAAAAAATGGTGAGAAGATTGGAATAGCAGGTGTCGAGAACTGGGGATTACCGCCATTTCCGCAATATGGAGATTTGAATAAGGCGCTTCAGAAGATACAATCAGTTCCCTTTAAAATATTGATGTCGCATGATCCCTCACATTGGGATGCGGAAGTTGTTCAAAAAACCAGTATCGATCTCACTCTCTCAGGACATACACATGGCATGCAGTTCGGTATAAATATTCCAGGCATTAAATGGAGCCCGGTAAAATGGAAATACCCCCGCTGGGCAGGTCTATACGAGGAAGGCAAACAAAAATTATATGTCAACGTTGGCATTGGCTATATCGCATTTCCCGGCAGAGTTGGATTTCTTCCGGAAATTACTGTTTTTGAGCTACACCGTAGTTAAAATTTCTACCTTCAGCATTCGGATATCATTCTTTCAATCAAGAAATTATATTTGTTTTTGAATTCCGAACTATTTTTACTCTCTGGCGTACAAATAAATTAAACTTCGGAGATGATTCTCAGGAAGATACTGATAATAGGGATTCTTGTATTTTTCTTTGCCGAATTTGAAGGAATAACTCAAAATCGGACAGAAAATGAAGCACTATCCATCGATACGCGGAAAACCTACAAATCCAGAGATTACAGTATCGACAAATTCAGAATTCCTTTACGGAAACGTATTGTACAGAAATATACGGCATTCCGGGCCAGGATAGCCAGCAAAAAGGAAATCCGGAAAAAAAATCGAGCTATAGAACAAACAGCTAAAACCGAAATAAGGGAAAGCAGAAAAGTTAAACGTGAACAGGAAAGAACGCTGAAAAGACAGGAAAGAGAAAAGATAAAGCAGAGAAATGAAGAACTGAGGGCGGATGAAAAAAGCAGGAGGGAACATGAAAAAGAATTGTTACGAAATGAAAAAGCAACATTGCGGACTCAAAGAGAAGTAAATCGTGAGAGTGAATCTATTGCACGTGAGAATGCTGACATACTTTCACAGGCAAATGCAGTTCCAACTCCCCGAAAAATGAACTATCGTAAGCAGGACAGGCAATATAGCAGGGAAATAAGAAGAAAGAAAAAACTGGCAGAAAAGCAACAACGTCTGGAACAACGTGAACAGATCGAAATTGCCAGGTTTAATGAGAAAATTCAGCTTGTATTGAAGCAGGAACAACTGACAGAGGCTAAGCAGGAAGAGAAACTTAGCAACGAAATTCGAAAATACAATCAGGGTGTACTTAGGGAGCAACAAGCAAATCAACAACAGCTTGTCGATGCTAATTCAAAATATAACCGGAAAATCGATCGACAGAATGCTAATGAGTACGCCAGAATAGTAAGTGAAAAGGAAAAGAGAGAAAGAGGGCAGGAAAGACAAAGTGAAGAGATTACCCGATACAATGAAAAAGCGCTTACAATTGCCGAAAAAGAGAAAGTGAAGGCCGAAAAGGTTCAGAACTGGGAGAGTGAAAGAATAAGCTGGTATAATGAAAACATGATAGCTGAGCGTCAAGCGCACAATCAGGAAATAATCGATGCTAATTCGAAGTATAACCGGAAAATAGATAAGCAAAATGCACGTGAAGATGCCAGAATAGTGCATGAACAGGAAAAAAGAGTTAGAGAACAGGAGAAACAAAGTGAGGAGATTACCCGAGAAAATGAAAAAGTTCTTACCCATGCTGAGAAAGAAAGTTTACGGGCTGAAAGAGAACAGAACCTGGTGAGTGAGAAAATAAGACGGTACAACGAGAATGTGATAACCCAACGTGAGGAACATAACCAGGAGATAATAGATGCCAATTCGAAGTATAACCGGAAAATCAATAAGCGAAATGAAAAAGAACTCGTTGATTATCAGCAAAAAATGGAAAGGATTGAAAGAAACAGATTAATTCAGAGTCAGAGAATTGTACGTTATAATGAAAGGGTAATAAAACTGCAGGCCAAAGAGCAAGAGAACAACCTTCGGGAGAATGAAAGAATAAGTCGACAGATAGCCCGATACAATGAGAAATTAAAGATCTATAAAGAAAAAATGCAACTACAAGCAGAACGTGAAAATAAGCGATATAACTAAGAAACCTATCATTATTCACAAACACAATACAATACAATGCATTTCATGTCGATGCAAGCCGGATCATGTGATGTCATTTGAAGAATAAAGAGCAGACAGAACAGTAAGAATCAGTGCCTTTCTGCAAATTATAATATCTTAATTAATTCTATCCTATTGTATTTTTTAGATTTTTAGCAGTATTAAACTTACAAGCAATTATCTTGTTTTTTACCATAGCATGACTATCTTCGAAATTGTACCCGGTTGATGAAGCATGAAGAAGAGATTATCGGCATTTGTATATCGGATTTTATCGTTCATTGAGAAGGGAGGTAACAGACTTCCGCATCCTGCAACATTATTCTTGATTTTCGCTCTTTCGGTACCTGTTCTATCTTTTGTTGCCTACCTGGTGCACTGGAACACTCTTCATCCTGCAACAGGTGCAATTATTGAGCCGGTGAATTTACTATCGGTAGAGGGATTGCACAGGATGCTTACTGAAATGGTTGATAATTTCACAGGTTTTGCTCCTTTAGGTGTGGTTGTGGTGGCCATGTTAGGCATTGGAGTTGCTGAAGAGAGCGGTCTGATTTCAGCCTTGGTGAGGTTATTGGTGCTAAATGCTCCCCGAAAAATATTGACTTTCGTAATTGTTTTTACCGGAATTCTTACAAATGTTGCTAGCGATGTGGGTTATGTGTTGCTCATTCCCCTGGCAGGTCTCATTTTCATTGCTTTCCGGCGTCATCCAATTGTAGGTATGGCAGCTGCATTTGCAGGAGTTTCAGGCGGATTCAGTGCCAATCTTGTGCTGGGTACCATCGATCCGTTACTGGCAGGCTTATCGCAGGAGGCAGCTCAGATTCTCAATAAGGATTACCTGGTTAATCCTACTGCCAACTATTATTTTATGTTCGTTTCAACATTTCTTATTGCCATTGTGGGAACGTTTATTACGGAAAAGATTACTGAACCCAGGTACTCAGGAGAACATCAGTATTCAGCACAGGAGACAATAGAAAAATTAAATTCAAAGGAAAAAAGGGCAATCCGGGCTGTCGGTATTACTATGATTATTGCCTTGTTTATTCTGCTGACAGGTTTAATTCCTATGAAAGGATTTCTTCGTGGACTGGATGGGGGCATATTATCATCCCCTGTAATTAAAGGTGTTGTAGCCGTTATTTTTCTTCTGGGGGCAGTATGCGGAGTAGTTTATGGTTTTGTATCAGGCAAATTCAGAAGCGATTCGGATGTTATGCTGGGCATGGAAAAATCGATGAAGAATATTGCAGGTTACCTGGTACTTGTGTTTTTTGCGGCTCAATTTGTCGAATATTTTAAATGGAGTAACCTGGGAATAATATTTGCCATAAAAGGGGCCAGCTTTCTCACAAGTCTTAATATCAGCCTTATTGTAATGCTCATCCTATTTATCATACTTTCAGGAATAATCAACCTGTTTATCGGGAGTGCATCGGCAAAGTGGGCATTACTCGCACCGGTATTTATTCCTATGTTCATGCTTATGGGTTATTCTCCCGAATTATCTCAGGTAGTTTACCGTATAGGCGATAGTGTAACCAATATCATTTCACCCATGATGAGCTTTTTTGTGCTTATCATTGCTTTCTTCCAGCGATACGATAAGAATGCAGGTATGGGTACCATCATTAGTTTAATGTTACCTTATTCAGTAGGCTTTTTTATTGTATGGACCTTACTGCTGATACTTTGGATAAAACTTGGACTGCCTCTGGGGCCCGGAGTAGGTATTTTCTATAATGCCGGTTAGTTAAGGAAAACCTTATCAGCCTGTATGTTTTCTATATATTGATGAAGTTTTACTTCAATGTATTACATAACTCAGGATTACCATAAATGGTGTACATAAGGTTTTATCTTTTTCTCATAAATATGCTGAACTTTACTCATCTCACTATCAGATATCGGGGGCAAATTAAAAGCTTTAAGATTTGATTCGAGTTGTTCAGGTTTTGATGCTCCCGGAATAACACAACTGATCTGTTTGAACATTAATACCCATTTAAGTGCCACTACTGCCAGGTTTTGATTCTGCGGAAACACTTTTTTAAGTTCTTCAACAGCTTCGAGACC
>CAZQCO010000038.1:28881-32857 GCA_964592225.1 uncultured Bacteroidales bacterium | reverse complement strand
TAACTTGAGTTCGGGGCAGTGCCTTCAAATATTGAATAGTCAAAAAAGGTATAATCGTACAAATAAACTCATAAGCGAAATATTCAGATCTTTGTTCTTTATTTTTAGATAATTATTTGAATATAAATTAATTTTAGTTTGTTTTTTCTGAGTTGCTTGTTTAGCACCAAGCCTATTAACCAAACCTAAAAGAGCAAAGTATGAAAAGTTCAGTCTATAAAATACTTGGAATTACAATTTTATGCATTGTATTGAGCTATGCCTGTGATGATGATCGAAACAAAAATTCTTTTACATGGCAAGGATGGTGGCATAGTACAGATGATCCGACTAATTACGGAACTTTTACAGCTGATATTTCAATAGAAGGTCAAAACCAGGATGTTTACGGAGGCAATGGATCACTTCAGGGGACTATGAAATGGTTTGACACAAATGGAAATACATTAATAGATAAGGACATCTCCGGTGAGTGGAGCAATGAATATACAAATAATCAAATTCTGAGTTTTGATTTTGATATTACAATTTCTGAAGAGTCATTCACTTTTGGAGGATATTATGGCAGCGCTGCCGACAATATTGATGGAGATGAATTTGTCATCGGTTATTATACTTATGGTTCAGAGGCAGGACGATGGAGGACAAGTCCGGTTGACAATACTGTGAAAGATCCAACTATCCTTGAAGCTTTCCTGCTGGATACCGAATTATCATTGTTAGATCTATGCTGGGCAAATCCTTTCTTATATGCCACCGGATTTTCAGGTTCTGATTACACAGTAATAAAGATAAATGTGCAGGATGGGACATATGAGACTGTTCCCACAAATTGTCCCGGTCCACGGGGAATTGCTTATAACGGCAGTTCTTTCTGGCTTTTAAGTATCGAGGCTGAAGCATCCAGATTATATAAATATAATACTTCCTGGATCCCGGATCAGGATTATCCCATCGACCTGGTTAACCATGGAATATTTGGAACTATTCCGGAGGACATAGCCTGGCAAGATAATGGTCTGGTAAGTTTTATTTCTTCAAATTCCTTAATAGATGATGGAATTAAATGGATAGATCCGGTTACCGGGGAAAGTACTATCCTGATTTCCTCGGGTATATACAGAGCCCAGGGATTAGCAGCTATTGCGGATGGATTTTGGACCTGTTTTTTTGCTGCCGGAAGAGATTGGTGCAGGTTGGAACATATAACTCACTCCGGACAGTATGATACAAGTTTTTATATACCGGTCAATGAAGTTGGACCAGTTGCATCCCAGGAGGGTGATATTTGGCTGGCCTTAAATTCAAATCGGGTAATATATAAAATTGGAATTAGTGAATGATAATGACTTTCCTCGTTCCTGACTTAACAAAGCAGGTAATTTGTCCGGGGATTCACAAATTCGATCTGAGTGCAGGTAAATTTTCAGTTAGTAATAATCCAAGCTACAATACTGTCAGTTGATATCCCGTTATGAGAGTGTTGAATACACCGAGAATTTGTTAAGATTATTTTCGCTGACAGTTTATGGTATGGTGTCGTGCGGGATTACGAAGCGATTTCCTATCAGTTTACACCAACTTTTTTTACGAGCTACATAGCTTCGAAAACCTCTGAACCGACCGTAGGGAGCTAGCCGAAGGCAAACCCGCATGGCGTATGAGCCGTTGTTAGCGGTAGTGCTTATTTGTTCAGCGCTTTTATTTCGTTTGTAATACATTCCTGCTATTCCTATAAATCCTTTTTAAGATAAATCATATCAACAAGTTGTATGTCGTCCTCGAAAATAGGGTGGTCGTAATTGTCTGTAAAAAAATTCTTTACTCGATATGACTTTTCAAATCCACAACTTTCATAAAACGACAAGATTGTCGGCGTTTCGCCTGTCCCGACAAGCATTGTTTTGTAGTCGTTTTTGTAGAAATCAAAAATGAAATTTATCAATGCTCTACCGTACCCTTTGCCTTGATATTTCTCGTATGTCGCTATGTTTTTCAACTCGCAGGTTTCGCTATTTATCGGCACTACAACGCAAACACTTTTCAAATCATCGTCATATAAAGCAAACAAGTCTCCACTCGGCAAATACTTGTCAATCATATTTTCCTGCTCGTCTGCCAACAACAATAAGTCAAGGAACTGTTTCTTGTTTTCGATAATTTTTTCTATTTTCAGCATATCTCTGTTGTTTCCTAATTTATCTAGTTTTATTTTCCGTCGTATCGCCCCGCATTACCGCTTATTATAGGTACACCAAAAGTAGACCTACATTCCTATTTCAGATGTATAGGTGCACTTTTTGCCAGCTTTTATTCAATTCCATTTTTGTCCTGCCGAATACACTCATTATATAAAAGGAATAGCCATACTCCCTGCAAATTACAACTTCCACTCTGAAAAACAAAGAGTCAGTTTTTAACCGGATGATTGGTGAATGGTGAATAGTAATTCAACTAAACCTCTCAACAACTAAACCGCCCAGCGACTCAACAACTAAACGATTCAACTCAACTTCTCAACCCCTAAACCTCTCAACAACTAAACGATTCAACTCAACTCCTCAACAATTCTCCCGGTTCCTCAAGTTTATTATATTTGCTACACGCTGACTTAATTCAGGATAAAAAAGAAAAATTGATACATTTGGCATTTACTTAAATTTTTTAAGCCAACTATCCTAACAACAGGAATCATGAATAAAAAAAGAATTACCGAGGTTGTAAAAAGCAATAAGATCCTTGTCTCCGACGGTGCCTGGGGAACATTTCTTCATAACAAAGGACTTGCACCGGGGGAGTGCCCTGAGAAATGGTGCATCGACCGCCCCGATGATGTACTCGATATAGCTAAAAGTTATATTGCAGCAGGTTCCGATATGGTTGAGACCAACAGCTTTGGCGGTACCTCGTTCAAACTGGAACATTATGGCCTGGCCGATAGTGTAAGTGAACTGAATGAAGCCGCAGCCAGCATATCATCACAGGCAGCAGGTGAGGATAAATGGGTAATTGCCTCCATCGGACCCAGCGGCAAAATGACCGCTATGGGAGATGTGACGGAAGAAGAGTTTTATGCTGTTTTCAAAGAGCAGGCCATAGCGCTCGAAAAAGGCGGCGCCGATGCTATTTGTGTAGAAACGATGAGTGCCATAGATGAAGCTACCATGGCCATAAAAGCCGCCAAAGAAAATACAAAGCTGGAAGTTATTGCTACATTCACATTTGAAGGCAGCCCCGACGGAAGCTATAACACCATGATGGGGGTTACTCCCACCGAAGCTGCAAAGGCTGCAATCCGTGCAGGTGCCGATATCATCGGGACAAACTGCGGCAACGGATTTAAGCAGATGATTGCCATTGTAAAAGAAATGCGCACGGTCGACCGGAATATTCCCATTCTCGTGCACGCCAATGCCGGTTTGCCTCATAATGTCGATGGGGTGGATGTATTTCCCGACACTCCCGAAATGATGGCAGCGCTTGTTCCTGAACTTGTCAAAGCCGGTGCGAATATTATCGGGGGCTGCTGTGGTACCACTCCTGCACATATCAAAGCCATTAAAGAAGCTGTCGATAAGCTGTAAATGAATTACAATAAACCTGATCCAATAAAAACATAGAACCCTGTCTTTTACAACTGAATTTTTATCCTCGGCAATAGGCAGTGTGCCATTTGATGATGCAGAATATGCCATCGATCTATCATGAAGTTAAACTTGATACAGGCTATCGGGTTGATATTATGGTAGAGAAAAGTATCGTTGTTGAAATAAAATCTGTTGATGCTTTGGCTGATATCCATTTGGCGCAGATTTTAACCTATATGAAACTTTCACAATGCAAACTTGGATTACTGGTTAACTTCAATGTAAAACATCTAAAGAATGGTATTAAAAGAGTGATACTATAATACTTCGTGCTCCTTAGTGAAATTCACTTAGTGATCTTTGTGGTCAGGTATTTTTTACCACAAAGG
>CAZQCO010000038.1:0-28781 GCA_964592225.1 uncultured Bacteroidales bacterium | reverse complement strand
GATCTTTGTGGTCAGGTATTTTTTACCACAAAGGGATACGAAGGTATGCGAAAAGAAACATTAAAAAAGATGGTAAATAATCTTCAAGTTTTAAGTCTGAAATACTTCGTGCCCCTTAGTGAAATTCACTTAGCGATCTTTGTGGTCAGGTATTTTTACAACAAAGAAACACTATACTACTTTCAGACAACTTCCCGGTAGTCAGTTTTACTGGTCTCCATTCCTGGCTAAAACCATTAAACCATTGGTCAATCGGGTAGAGAATAATTTTTCTCAGCAGTGCGACTATTCCCCTTCCTTCAAAGGACTCATTTCGGTAATTATCAACCCTATCAGCGGACTGAGCAAAACCGACCAAAAGATAGATTTGCCATATCCTATCTTTCTTTTTCTTCCTATGTATTGTGCAATAAGATGAGTCAGCACAATGTAAAGGGCTATTAAGATAATCCAGATGTAATTCATGATCTTTTGTTTTTTAGGTAGTTATAAAATCATTCTATTCTTAATATTCAATAGTTGCACGAATCAGAGATTGTTTAGATTCAACTTAAACTATGCTTGATTGAACCAGTTTAATTATGTCGCATGATAAGTTAAACTCCTAATATAACTTAGTGGATGCGACAATTTTTACTTTTCTAATATAACTCCGGGTTTCACCCGGAGCTAATAATATTTCAGCCCTACAGGCTGATTTTATCTGCTTTTATACAGCCTCTTACAATATTTTTATTCCCTTGGCAGCCAGACATACATTTTACCCACTCCCCGGTTCGACCAGAGATAATAGGGAATGAAGATCGTTTTTATTATATTTTCATCCGTTTCAATTTCATTTTTAAAATGGGCATCACCCGTTATGGTGTTAATACCACCGAACAAATCGGCCCTGAATTGAATGCTATAAACGTTCGCATCAGAAATAATACTTTCTGAAACCAGCTTGCCATTATCAACCTCTTCAGCACAATATACCAGCGGACCATATTCCAGGGCTACTTTGTTCCTGTCTTCCTCAATATTTTCGTTGGCAATTACCCGTTTAACCTCCATGGGTAGTATTATATCAACATTGTCGCCCCTCTTCCATTTCCTTGTAATTTTAACATAGCCACTGCTCAAACCGGAATCACAGATTTTCCCATTGACCAGCACTTTTAAATCAGTTGAAGAATTCTCGGTATATTCATACAGACCTCCGGGCACCGCCTCTCCCCTCGCCCAGTATGGAATACGAAGTTTTAATGTGAATTCTTTTGGCGATTCCGGATCGATATTCATTTGTACACTCCCTGCCCACGGATAGTCAGTCTGCTGCGATAGCTGAACGTTTGTATTCCCCAGCTTCACATGGGCCGTATTCGATATATACAGATTCACGTACAGGGTATCGCTGTTTTGTGCATAGATCAGATTGGGTATGGAAGGAATAAAACGAATTAAATTGGTAGGGCAGCAGGAGCAGTCGAACCACGATTGCCGTGTGCATGCGCCATGATTGAACGCATAATCACCATCCGATTCCAGCGGATTGGGATAGAAGAATTTCGTACCGTCCACTGATATACCTGCAATTAATCCGTTATAGAGGGTCCGTTCCAGCACATCGTTGTATTTCGCATCGCCGGTGAGTAAGAACATACGGTGGTTCCAGTATACGCTCCCTATCGCTGCACAGGTCTCACTGTAAGCCGTCAGGTTGGGCAACTCATAGTTATCGCCAAACGACTCTCCTTCATGCCTTGCTCCAACACCACCGGTGATATAGAGTTTTTTATACACCATGTTTTCCCACAGTTGGTTTACGGCCTTCAGATAACCGGTATCACGATAAATAGCTGCAATATCTGTCATGGCAGCATACATATAAACAGCCCGTACGGCATGGCCTACCACTTCGTCCTGTTCCGTTACAGGCAGATGATCCTGATTGTATGGACCGTACAGCGCATGTGTCAGACTGTCGCCCCTCCAGTCGAGAAAATATTTGCTGAGTTCGAGGTATTTTCTGTTTTTTGTGATCCGGTAGAGTTTTATCAATCCGGTTTCTACAATCTGGTGACCGGGTACCATCTGTAATTTCCCCGGTCCAAAATTATCAACCAGCAGGTCAGCATTTTTCAGCGCTATATCCAGCAGGTTTTTCTTACCGGTTGCATAGTAATGTGCGGCAGCAGCTTCGAAGAGATGCCCGCTGTTGTACAATTCATGGCTGCTGATCTCATTCTCCCACCGATATGTGGAGGGTTTTACCCAGGGAGCAGGAGGATTTGCCGGATCGATGGTAAACCAGGTGGTAATATATCCATCCGGTTCCTGCCCTGTTTTAATGATGCCAATAAGCGAATCGAGATAGGCATCAAGCTCAGGATCGGGATTACTGATGAGCGACAGAGAAGCCCCTTCAATTATTTTATAAAGATCGGTATCATCGAAGGGCATTTTCCCCTTAACAGGTCCCTCCATTTTTCCTCCGGCTATCAGAAAATTATCCATTCGCCCCTCTGCTTCACATTTATTAAATGCGTATTCAATAGTAGTTTTCTGCAGGGTTTTGATTTTGGGGAGCCAGAAATTATCGGTTACTATCACATTGTTTATCGGAATAGCGGAAATCGGATAATCATGAAGCTTCGATTTGCATCCTGTCAGAACAAGTACCAATAAGAATATAAAAACAGAGGGTTTCATAATCAGGAGTTTAATGTAAAGTTTGATTTAGCCGGCACTAATATATCAAACTGAGTTCATTTTATAATGATCTCATCCGTGTTTCCTGCAATTTCGAGTGCAGTATTTCTTCCTGTGTCATGAAAAACGGTTTTTTGAGTTTTTACATCTGCCAGGTTTACTTCAATGGTCGATAGCATGCTCTCCTCTATCCTTCCCTCCATAGCTCCGCGTATCGGAGAAGCCAGGGTTGTAGATGAATTACTTGTTATCAGGATTTTCAACCGGTATCTTTTATTTTCCATCACAAGCACTACCTTGCCTGAAGAAATATCCAATTTACGCAATACGGTTTTATTGTAAGTTGTAAATCGCAGCAGATGATCCTGAATCCAGACTCCGGCAATAAATCCTACAAATGAACCCTTCATCCAGGGAATTTTTGCCACTGATGCTTTTACTGATATTCCCGGTTGGCTGAAATGGTTTGACTGCATCCATATATAAGCACTCGGAAAAGAGCGTCCCCAGTCTTTCTCAATATAACCCCTGCCATGATTAAAATCGATTAACTCACCATTTATCTGTAACAAGCCATTGATGGAATGATCCATGCTCACAATGCCATGATAACACTCCATAAAAGGGACAAAAGAATAAGGTCCCATAATGCCGGGCGAATATATAGGTTTTGGCCAGGGAACCCTACCGGTAAATTTAAGGATACCTGTTACATCGGGTAAATTAAGGCTGATTGAACCGGAGGAAAAATGATTGTTCCCGACCGCTACTTCAAACTTTCCGGATTTTGGGATAAAACTCTCAAAATCGAATTTGTGGTATTGCGAAGTTTGTTTTTTACCATCCAGCACCTGGATAAATGACTGCCGTTTACCCGATTCATCCATTGCAACACCCGGAATAATAGCATATGCATAATTCTCTGTAGCATCGATCACTTTAAAATACCAGCCTTCGAAATAGCTTCGTTTCTTTCCCCAACCCTGAAATTGTTCCGGATTAAAAAATGAGACAACATTTTTAAATAATAAATTTTTCAGATTTCTCATAGAATTAACTTAGTTGGCTAATGAGTAATTATTTTTCCTTACAAAATGTTTAGTGATTTCTTCAATAATCATCATGAAAAATATCGTATAGAATAATCCTCCCCATGAAGCCTTTTCCATGTCCTTGAGGCTAATTGCGAATTGTGCTTTTAAATGTCGGCGGAATCCTGTTTTTTGATCGTTGTTCATAGGCATAAGCTATCGATATCAATCCGGGTTCATCGAAAGCTTTGCCAAGGAAGGAAATGCCTACAGGCAGTTGCTGCACCATGCCCATAGGAACAGTAATGGAAGGATAGCCTGAAATAGCAGCGGGACCATAGGTTCCGTAGCCTGTCCAGAAATCGCCATTTATCGGGTCGACACACCATGAAGCCCCTGTGGCCGGACCGCACAGGGCATCCAACTTTTGATCGGTAAGAAGTCTATCAATATGTTCCCGCATGGTATGCTGCATCCGGTTCAACGATTCAATATATTCCTTACTCTCCAATCCCCCCTTATTCTGACTATCAACCAGAATTTCCTGTTTGAACCAGGGCATAACTCTATCTTCATGTTGAAGATTAAAGTCAATCACTTCCTGCAGTGATTTTGCACTTGCATTTGAACCAGCCAGGTACTTGTTCAATCCGTCCTTGAATTCAAACATAAGTACATTGAGTTCATCGGTACCCAGTTTAATGTACTGATCAATAAATTCAACCTCAACAATTTCAGCTCCGGCCTGCTTCATTTGAGATAATGCACCATCAAGCATGGCACTAATACTTTCATGACCTTTTAGGAAAGTTTTTTCGACACCCAATCGCTTTCCCTTCAGGCCATCCTTGTTCAGAAATTCAGAATAATCCTTCCTATTCCTGCCCTTACTGTTGCCTGTGACCTTGTCGCTTTTATCAATACCTGCCAGTATACCAAGCAGGATAGTAGCATCTTCAACATTGCGTGCAAAAGGTCCCGCTGTGTCCTGTGTATGCGATATCGGGATAATGCCTGAACGGCTTACCAATCCCACTGTGGGTTTAATTCCTACCACTCCGTTCATGGATGCGGGACAGGCGATTGAACCATCTGTTTCGGTTCCCACGGCAACAGCGCAAAGATTTGCTGCCACAGCAACAGCCGAACCTGAACTGGAACCGCAGGGTGAACGATCGAGAATATAGGGATTTTTAGTTTGCCCTCCCCTGCTGCTCCATCCACTTACCGAGCGTGTAGATCTGAAATTAGCCCATTCGCTCAGGTTCGTTTTTCCCAGAAGTACAGCACCCGCTTCCCTTAATTGTCTTACCAAAAAAGCATCCTTTGAAGCCCTGTTTCCCGCTAGTGCTAGAGAACCGGCTGTGGTTTCCATCTTATCAGCCGTATCGATATTATCTTTAATCAACACCGGAATTCCATGTAAGTGCCCCCTGATTTTACCCATTTCCCTCTCAATATCCATGTTTCGGGCAATACTGACAGCATCAGGATTAATTTCAATAACTGCATTGATTGCAGGTCCTTCTTTATCAATCTCCTTTATACGTTGCAGGTACATACCGGTGATTTGTTCTGATGAATATTCTTCACGAGCCATCATATCCTGGAGCATCCGGATGGTAATCTCATTCAACTCAAATTCATCCTGATAACCCTCATCGAGCATGATCAGTGATGAAGATCTTGAATGGCAGGAGCCATGTAAAAGTGAACATATGCCCATGCTTGCAAGGGAGGTCCTACTTATAAAATCTCTTCTTCTCATGAATTTGACGGTTTTAGTGTGAACAGAACTGAAAGTTACTAAATCCGGGAAGATTTTTTTACCTCTTTTAAACCTGATGAAAATAATCCTGACATGCCTTACTTCCAACACCTGATGAACCAATTGCTTCCCGGCTCTTCGCCCGATTCGCTAGCCAGTGTTCAGGGCCAGTTGCTCGACCGGCAATTTAAGGATATTTTAACACCGGGAACCGTTTTGTACACCCAATGGTGCGCCCAGGTTGATTCTGTTGCCGTATACCTGTATGATATTCTGCTGAACGATCTACGGGTTTTAAGTCGCGAAGACCCGGTATACTGTCAAATCACAATGTCTTATCGTGAAGCTTGCGGTCTGCCTGCTTTGACCGTTAAAGAAAACGGTCCGGCTGATTTCTCAGGAGTTTGGGTATTTAATGAAGAGAAAAGTTCACTGGATAATAATGGAGCCAGTAACCTACCCTGCATGTTGGAAATAGAACAGAATAAAAACGAGCTAATTATTAAGCGTACCCATATTGTGGAGTTTGCCGATAACACTATTACAGAGGAAATATTTCCACTCGACGGTTCGGAAATTCATTCGGAGTTCCGGAATTCTCCGAAAGTAACCACTGTGACCCTATCGGAAAAAAGAGATACGCTTTATATCGATTCGAAAGTCACTTTTACCTGGGATAACAGAACTTCAGAAACGATTACCCGGGAAATCTGGACTCTGGAAGAACGGGGAAAAGTACTTTCCATTCACCAATATTCCAACTCATTCTGGAGTGAGCGAAATATTATCCTGAAATTTGATACACACTAAATTGTTTGGATATTAGGAACTCCTTATGTCTTTGTGTTAAAATAACAGTCAAAAACATAAGGAGTTCTGAGCAGGATTTTGCGATAAGCTGTTACATCGACTTTTTCAATTTCATTATTTTATTTTCAGCCGTATTCCTGCATAGATCATCCTTCCAAATATAGGCCCCCATATCATAGAGCTGTCAAAATAAGGTCCGAAAGGATCATCACTGGCAACAATAGGATTATCCTGTTTGAAGTCCAGCAGATTTTCGACCCCTGCATAGATCTCAAATTTCTCGTTCCATTCTTTGCCGATATGCGCATTCATCAGAAAAAAAGAGGGTGAAAATTCATCCAGCCTGTAGGCTTCAGGATTGGATGCCGTATTCGGTATCCGCTTCGGACTGTTCCATTGAACGGTATAATCGAATTTCCAGCTATTTCGCGTAGCATAGGCCAGGTTAATAAACGCCCGGTTTTTCGATACCAGCGGTTTGCTGCTCATCCCCGACAGGTATTGAGTTTGAACATCGTACCAGCGATAAGCGGCACGAACATCCAGCCTCCGGATCAATTCATAATCGAATTGCGCCTGGAAACTGGTTGAATAGGATTTCCCGTCAAGATTGTAAAACAGAACAGTTTGCGGATTGGCATCCATATCAACCACCACCTGGTTAGTGAAGTTCGTCTGGTAAAAATCGAAACTTACTGCCCCATCGCGATAGTCGAGACGAAATTTTTGTGTGAAGTTGACTCCGAAATTCCAGGCCGTTTCAGCCTGTAGGCCGTAGGGTAATTTCGGATCTTCATTCAGAATGATAATCCTGCGCGATGAAGCCATCACTGAGGTATTTTCCGACAATACAGAAGCTGTTCTTTGTCCGCGTCCTGCCGAAAAACGTAATACTGTTTTTTGCGTTATCGCATATCGGGCGTGAATTCGCGGAGTAAAAAATAATCCGTAGTTGTTATGATAGTCGGCCCGGATACCGGCAACGATATCAAAGTTTTCGACAGGTGAATATGTATACTCAAAGAATACTCCGGGAACTGCTTCCTCGCGATAATATACTGAACTATCCAACGCTTCGGTATAGTGATCGTACTGAAAACTTGCCCCGGTGCGATATTTGTGTACAGTGGTCCCGATAATCGACTGGAATATAAAATTTCCGTAGACCGATTGTTGCTGGCCTGAATATTCTTTAGGACCAAACCTGGAATCCTGGTTATGTGCCAGACCCGAAAACTGCATACCAAAACTCTGGTAGGGTTTCGATCTGGAAATCCTTCCGAGTTTCATCCATCCTTCCAGCCGTTCGGTGTTCATCTCCAGTCCCCAGAGACCTTCTTCCTGTTCGGGATCGAAACCCACCTGTCCTCCTGACATTTTATTGGATGTTGCCTTAACTCCAAACTGCGATTCCCAACCCTTATCTCCATGATACTGCCAGCGGTTCAATACAATGTACTGATCGCCTGTCGGTTTGTCTATAAATCCGTCCTTGTTCTTATCCATGGCTATGGATTGATTGCGGCCGTGCAGCAAAAGAGCTGTCGACCATTTCTCGCTTATAATATGGGCCAGGTTCAGATTGGCCTCCACCCTGCTATCTTCGTTTCCAAATAAATTCAGGTACAACCTATCGGCTGTTTCCGGCTTGCGAAGCTCAACATTTATTTGTCCGGCAATGCTTTCGAAACCGTTGACAACAGAACCTGTACCTTTATTGAGCTGAATACTCTCAATCCAGGGCCCCGGAATATATTCCATTCCATAAATAGACTGAAGTCCGCGAATATCGGGGATATTCTCCCGCGTAATTTGCGTGTAGGTTCCGGCAAGCCCGAGCATTTGTATCTGCTTTGTACCGGTAATCGCATCCATGAAGGATACATCGACCGACGGATTGGTTTCGAAACTCTCCGACAGATTACAACAAGCTGCTTTTTCCAGTTCCGAATCGCTTACCTGTTCTATTTTGATAGGATTCAACATGGAAAGCTCCGTAGTCTTTCGGCGCTGAACTACCTCAACTCCCTGAAGTTCGATAGAACCACCAAGCACTACTTCAATAGAATTCATCTGTTGTGTATCGAATGTGTCAGGTTCGAATCCAATAAAACTTACAACCATCTTATGGTTATCCGGAATCCGTTCCATAGAGAATTCACCTGAGGGATCAGTTACGGTACCAATTTCAGTTCCTGACCAGTAAACATTTGCCCCGATCAGGGCTTGCAATTGTCCGTTTTCCTGTTCCATCACTTTACCTGTAATATGATCGGGAGCCTGCTGAGTAAAAACCGCCGAAAAATACAGACAAAGTATAGCCTGTAATAGAAATACTTTTTTCATAAACAGGTCAGATTAATGTTTATGCACCCCGTCGTCGTACAGGCAGCACCTGGGGAGTTTATTATAAGCTTCCTGATCGGCAGGCATCATCTCGGTGGAATGGCCGGCATTGGCAATGCTCTCATGTATTTGCTTCAGGTCCACTTTCTCCGGTTTATAAATCACCGTGAGCACTTCTGTTTCAATATTCCATTCGCAAAATTTTACACCTTTTATATAGGCAGCATTCTCGATACGCGCCTTACATTGGTTGCATACACCATCGACATGAAACTCGGTAGTTACTGTTTCCGGATCCTGTGCAGGTAGATCCTGCACGCTGATCATAATAATGCTGCAAAGAGCAACAAATAATTTAAATTGTATCATTGAAAAATAATTTAGATTAATAAATACGCTTGTTAATTAATAAGGAAAATAAAAAGCGTTCCATTAACCATAGAAAAGGAAGGAATGATTCAGTTTATAAATATCCGGAGGGGAAAATTCATTGAAAGGTTTTTCAAATAATGGCTGATTCGATGTAGTGCCAGTCAATTCGATATCCCTTACAGCCTCCGAAAAAAGATCAAATTCAAAAGGCTGATTGATCGTAATCTGCTCTGAAAAAACATGATCGGTATCAAAATCTACCCTAATTACAATGTCCTCACAACAAGGAGCATGATTTCCATCGGGTAATGAACAACATGATTTAGCCGGTTCAGACATAGCAAATGATTGCAGCCTGCCATGACAGTAATGCAGGCTGATAACCTGAACAGCACTCAGGCTGATGTAAAAAAACAATGTCGTTATGGCAATAAGCTTTCTCATCGGTACAAAGATCAATCAATACAATAACAATACAACTACTGAAAATGTTAATGTTTAGTTAAAATTTAGCTGTCTGAATGATATGAATAAATAAGGCACCTAACGTAATAAAATAATCCTGTGAATCAATGGTTGACTTTCTGGTGAAGTAATTCCCAGTAAATAAATGCCATTAGTAATATTTTCATCAATATTTAATGTAAAATGGAACTCTTCACCCGGATCATTATCGACAAACACTTCCTGAAGCATTCTTCCTGAAAGATCTGACAACGTCAATTTTATTTTACTATAATATACCTTATATAATAGTATGTATACGGAACCCTCTGAGGGATTCGGGTAAATAGTGCCAATAACTGGATATCTTTCAGGAGATAATGTCTCAAGTGATACTGCCTCCGACTTAAATTGAATAGTTATGGAATCGATCAGCAATCCATTTTTATTATCAGTAATCTCCAGCCAGATTATACCTGTACCTGCTGTTACAGGACAAATTTCCATCAGACCATCACCGGTTGACACAGCCGGAAAATCAGAATCCGAGATGAAATATACCAATGTATCAACATCAGGATCGGCAAAAATCGTATCAAGATCAATAGATAAACACATCGATTCTCCGAAGGAAGAGACATACTCTGTATAGTCACCTATTCTGACAGGATTGTGATTTACAACAAGTTCCAGTACCTGGGTTAATATACCACCCCTGCTATCGTCAGCGGTGATCTCGCATTCTGTCCTACCTGAAGATCCGGCATAAACAGACAGAACCGAATCAGTAAGATTCCCGGAAAAGTTAATAGTATCGTGAAGAAGAAATCCAAAGCTGAGGTCATCATCATCGGGATCAGTGAATATTTTGTTCAGGTCGATTGTTAGCGTATCGTACAATACTATATAGTAAGTTGTATCAGACAGCTCATTGACAATCGGAGGATGATTGAATGGATCATATACGTGAATTGAAAAGCGATGTAAATAAGTTTTATCCAGATAGGCATCAGTTACATATAGTTCAATAACGGAGTTACCTGCTTTTTTTGGTGTCATAAGTAATGAAGTATCCGTTACCGTAACTAAAATAACTGAGGAATCGGAAGTCACCGGTGTGTATACCAGTCCCAGCCTGGAATGGTCCGTAACAAAAGAGTCCAGCAGGATGAGATACGGATCGTAAACCGATAACAAAGTATCTGTCAGAGAATAATGAAAACTGGCTGAGGCCGTATCGAATGTTATTTGAAACAGATGTGATGTTGTATCAAACTCGCAACCGGATGCAACTATTTCAATCCTGATATCGGGAATGTAAGAGATATCTTCGTCGGTATCCAGAAAAAGCGAATCGTTTCGAATAGCAAAATATCTGTTCTCATAGCTTGATGGATCTATAGTATAATCAACCTGGCTATATCCCTGAGCAGCATCAGGAATGAATTTTCCTGTATAACTATTTGAATAATCAGAATAATGTAGCGTTGAGTCGGTGAGGTCAAAGATCAGTGGTTTCTTTTTAATGTCTGAGTAGGTAAAAACAGTGTCAGTGATATTCCCAAAACCCTTTAGCCTGATCTTATGCAAAAATATCTCCAGAATTGAAAAGGAATTTTTATCGGGAAAATCGACCATAGCCTTTTGTGTATAATAGTGTATTCCATTTTTATAACCATAATCCCCGGTATGTTCATGTCCATTGATGTATGCTACAACATTTGGATAATCTTCGAGTATGCTGACAATTGAACTGTCGTTCCATAATCCAAGACGCATAGAGTCGGGATAGACAGGGATATGGCAGAACAGTATCACATTCTGCTCGGAATCGAGAGCTTCCTGCAGCTTCGATCGCAACCACGATTGCTGTATGCGTCCGATACCTCCATTCCATGGAAGGGCATTTATTTTGCCCTGGACTTTTTGCCATAGGCTATCACCCTCATCTGCCAGTTCAGGATGCAGGTATCTTGAATATTCTGCCAGTTCGGTTCCATCGAGCACAATGAATCTCCAATTTTGATAAGAGAAATCATAGTAAAAATCGGGCATTTCGTAACGTATAAGAATTGAATCCAGATAGTGCTCCGAAACCTCTGAGAAGGCATGATTTCCCAATAAATTGTAATAGGGTACGTTAAGTGCTTGATAATATTGAATTACCGAATCATAACTGTCTTCATACCTGTCTATCATATCGCCCAGGTTCATGACAAAGTCGACCTGATACTTATTCAGACTGTCAATTGCTTTTGGAAGTTTACTCAATACTTCGCGATAATACCTGTCTCCTGAAGGATCACAGTTGCAGTATTGAGGATCAGCAATAAGTCCGATTTTCAAAACAGGCAGAGTATCGCACCAATTATCCTGTAATAATTGCGTGCTCTGAGAAAGGATATGTTGCATCAGAGAAAATCCGATTGAAATACAGAGGAGTTTTATTGAAACAGATCGGATAACACTCATGATCATAGCTTAATTTCAATAAGTAAAGGTAGTTTGAAAATTTCGTTTCCTGAAAAATTTAACTCTGCGAATCATTTTCTACCTGCATGCACATATTTTCGATTACTTTACCTCAATTCTGTTTAAATTTTAGCAAAGTACATGGCAAATGAGCGATACAGGAAATGGGTCCATTTACCAAAGGGAACAATTATAACGGCCCATTGTATTAGTATTGTTAAATGAACAAAATAAAGCCAGAAATTATTTTCTAGCATATTTAAATCAATTAATAAGCGGACAGCAAAAGTTGAAATACCCAGAAGAAATAGCCATATCACAAAAAACCAGTCGGAAGGATGAGAAAATGTACTTTTTTCAGTGCGTTTGCGAAGACGTCGGGTAACAAAATCAAAGCTTACTATGAATATTACGGCACTGAATAAGTATCCCGCCAGAATGACTATTGTGCTTTTTGTTGAAAACCAATTGAGAAAGACTGTTGTGACCAGTAATAATAAATAACTGACCACAAGAATAAAGTGTTCAAACCACCAGATTTTATTTTCCCGGGAATTTTCACAGGCCAATATACTTTTTTGCGTAAACATATGAATGAAAAGTTCTTTCAATGATAGTATATAATTTTTCAATGAAAATTTCTTCGACTTTTTCCAAACTGTAAAATACCACATGCGGATAATGTTCGGAAGTAAGATTATACCAAATACGAAAGCTATTGCAAACATTTCAAAGTAATGTCCATAATGTAACCATTCATCGTGAGAGAATACTCCTGTTGCATAAGTACCCACAATTCCGATGATAACGAGTAAAAACGCTATTATATAAACCAGTAAATTCCGGTACAGCAAACCCGATAATCCTGTCCAGTCGTATTTGGAAATCAGGTAGCGCCTCAATGACATCATGAGTTCACCTGGTTTTGCTTCCATGGGACAGTGAGTAGTGCATTCGCCGCAATAATAGCATAGCCAGGGTTTCAGAGAATGGTGAATTTCATTATTGAGGCCTAATGTACTATATCTGACCATTTCTCTTGGAAATGAATCTTCTTCGGTTGATAATGCGCAAACAGCAGTGCAGGTACCGCAATTGTAACAGGCATTAAAATCAATGGCACCATATTTTTCAAGCTTCTTAGCGAATTTCAGATCTATCACTGACATTATTTTCTGATTTTATAGTAGTAAAACTCATCTGCATCGTCTAATCTAACTGCTTGTATCAAACCAAATTTCAATAATGACATCGTATAATAAACCGTTTCTTCTTTGCTCAACCCGGTTTTTTCGACAAGTTGAGGAATGGTTTTCTCCTCATCGCCAAAGGCCTCCATAATTTTTTTCTTGATAGCATTGAATGATTTCAGGTTATCTTTCGCCGTTTGTGTAACCTGGTAGGTTTCCCGCTTAATCTTAAAAGTGCTGCCTGTTTTTTCTTTCATAATTTATTTTTTTCAGGTTTCTTTTGCCAGTGCATCAATCATTTGCTCCACTTCTTCATCACTGAATGTTTTCAATTGAATTGCGTTGACCGGACAAACAGGAAGGCACATACCACAGCCTTTACAGGTTGTAGTATTGATTTCAGCTACAGCTTTGTCATTGATCTGAATTTGATGAATGGCATCAAAAGGACAGGCATGGGAACAAGCATCACACCAAACGCAGAGTTGGGTATCTGCCTCGGCAACCAAAGGTTCAATTTCAAGTACATCATTGCTGACAAATGAATATGATTTAATAGCTGCTGATAATGCTGAGTTAATAGATTCAACGACATTTTTAGGTCCCTGGCAACAACCCGCTATGGTTATTCCATCAATAACTGTTTCTACCGGACGTAATTTCATATGAATTTCATTAAAAAATTTATCACGCCCCTTAGGGATCTTTAATATTTCTCCAATCTGGCTATTGGTTCTTGGGACCATTCCGGTAACGAGGACTACCAGATCAGCTTCCACTTCCAATTCTTTCCTTTGCGTAAGAATATCATTTATACGAACAATGGTTTTCCCTGCCTTCTTTTCTACTTTGGGTGGATCGTCTTCATATGACTGTAGAAAGATCTGCCCGTTAATAGATGCCTTATGGTATAGAAGTTCCTGTTTTCCATAAGTTCGGATACCACGTGTAAAATGAAAATGACTCAGCTCTTTAAATTTTTCACTGGTTTTAATGGCAGAATAAATTGCAGCATTGCAACAATAACGAGAGCAATATTTATTTTCACCATCCGTCTGGCGACTGCCCACACAATAAATATAAGCGATGCTTTTAACAGGCTTATTCTTCCATTTCAGTATTTTATCACTGAAGGCAACAAGACGTTTAAACTGGGGCAATGTGATCACATTATCGATAGCTTGATATCCGAATTCGCCTTCATTTGGCGTATAGGTGTCAAAACCTGTAGCAACTAAAATTGACCCAACCTTCAAATTGATGATTTCTTCTTTTTGCGAAAAATCGATTTGATGGCATACTTTTTCACATTCTCCGCAGCGGGTACAGTTTTCCATATCAATTACAGCCGCCTGGGGATATTCACTGGGGAAATTATGAAAGATAGCTTTGCGTTTTGTAATATTGAAATTGAATGCATCAGGCACTTCAACAGGACAAGCATGAATTGCTTTTTTAAGATTTCCCTGTTCGCAATATTCTTTAATATACCTGGGATTGATTTTTATTTTCACATTGAAGTTGCCTTTGCTACCGGAACTTTCAATTAATTCGGTTCCGGTAAATAAAGTCACTTTTCGAGCCGCTTTTACTTCGTTATATAACCGTGTTACCAGTTCTTTACCAGTTTCATCTGTTGTCCATAAAACATCCCATTGTGCTATGCGACCTCCAATAAAATGTTCCTTTTCGATCAGATATACGCTGATCCCCATTTTTGCCAAAGCTACAGCAGCTTTCATGCCGGCTACACCAGCGCCAATAACCAATACAGCCTGTTCGGTTTTAATTTCGATGGGTTCAATGGCTTCTGACAAACGAACCCTGGCTATGGCTGCCCGAACAGTTTGAATAGCTTTTTCGGTAGCACCTTCCTTGTTGTCAGAATGGGCCCATGAACCCTGTTCCCTAATATTTGCATGGAAGTAATTGTATTTATTTAATCCTGCTCTTTCAACAACCGCTTGAAAAGTAATTTGATGCAATTTAGGAGAACACGAAGCTACTACAACAGCATCCAGTTGATTTTCTTTAATATCGGCCTCCATTTGTTTCTGGTTCGAATCGGCACAGGCAAAAAGAGTTGTCTTGGACAACAAAACTCCTTCTTCCTTTTCAACCACCTGCTTTACTTTTTCCACATCAACATAATCGGAAATGTTGCCCCCGCAATGACAGATATATACTCCTATCTTTTGATTCATACAATTACATTTGATTTTTCGATATACTGTATTGCTTCCATAGAGGCGGCACCGGACGAAAGAATGGTGTCGGGAATATCCATTGGGCCGGAAGTTGTTCCTGCAAGGAAAACACCCTCAATATTGCTTAAAGCCGGATTAAATAATAAATCTTTCTGGAAAGGAAAATCAAATTCATCTTTCTTCCACATGTTCCCGTTAAACATTCGGAAGGGATCCTGATTAGCTAATACACCCACTGACAGAACAACCAGATCATGTTCTTCCTCTTTCAACTTCCCCTGGTTTATGTCTTCATATCGCAAGATGAGATTACCATTATCTCTTTCTGTGATTTCTCCAACTTTTCCTTTAACAAAATTGATACCCATTCCCTTAGCCTGCTCATAAAATTCCTCAAAACCTTTTCCAAACGAGCGAATGTTGATGTAGTAAATTGTAACATCGACCATGGGTAGCGCACCCATAAGCAGTTGAGCTTGTTTAATCGAGTACATACAACAGATTTGAGAACAAATCGGATTTCCGACACTTATATCCCGTGAACCCGTACAAAGTACATAGGCAATTTTATCCGGTACTTTACCATCGCCAGGTCTGAGAACATGATTATAGGGACGTGTGGGTGCCAGCAATCGCTCCATATGCATGGAAGTGATAATATTTTTAGCACTGCCGTAGCTATATCGCAAAATTTTCAAAGGATCAAACAAATTGAATCCGGTAGCTACAATAACGGATTTAACAACAATTTGATACTCTTTTATTTCTTGGGTAAAGTCAATGCAATCCGCAGGACAAACTTTTTCGCAGGCACCACACAAAATGCAATTATCAAGATCAATTGTTGCAATACGGGGGCTGGCAATATTGAAGGGAATATAGGCAGCCTTTCGCCCTACCATATCATATTGATACTGATCAGGAACTACAACAGGACAGGCCTCTTCGCACAACTGGCATCCTGTACAATCTTTTTCCTCAATATAACGGGGATTTTTTACTACTGTAATTTTAAAGTATAGTATATCCTGCTTTATAACAGATTTGACTTCGGTATTTGTAAATATGGTAACATTGTGATTACGTAAAACCTCGGATATTTTGGGAGTAGTAATACAGGCTGAACAATCCAGGGTTGGAAAAACTTTGCTCAGCATAATCATTTTTCCTCCAATGGTTAAATCTTTTTCAACCAGTAATACTTGATACCCACTGTTTGCAATGTTGATTGCCGATTCGATACCGGCAATCCCTCCACCTATAATAAGAACATCGAATGAGAGTTTTTCAATGAGAGGCATATTACTTTTTAGTATAACTGTTGATCAATAAATCATTAAAGCTCTTTATCTGTTTTACAAAAGATTCGCTACAAACCGAACAAATCGCAGCCATGCGAAGGCGGGCTGGTTCGATATTTATTCCCTTCATAAACTCGTGTGTAAGGCTTACCAACTTTCCGGTTTTTTCCGTACACGATTCACCAAAAGTGCAATCACTTCCGTCTGCAGCAATAAAAACCCCGTCAAATCCTTTTTCGAATGCATGTAATATCCACCTTGGTTTTATTCCACTTGAACAGGGTATTGAAATAGCATAAACTGTTGGCGAATAATGCAATTTAAGCAGTCCTGCCATGTCGATGGCGGGATCGGATATCTTTTCGGTGGAGAATACCAGTATCTTGGTTTTTTTTTGATTCAAACCTGCCATGATGTAATTTTATTTTTTTTTCAAGAAAATCCTAAAAAATCCACTTTCTTCAATTGTGCCAAGATATTCATGGCCCTGCTTGGTACACCATTTGGGAATATCAACCTTGGTACCTTCATCGGCAGATAAAACTTCCATAGTATCGCCCGAATTAATTGTTCCGATAGCTTTCTTAGCTTCCAGCAAGGGACCCGGGCATGCGGTTCCCCTGGCATCAACAGATTTTGTTACGTCTGCATTTTTTAATTCTTCAATTGTCATAATACAATATTTTAAGGTTTATATCAAGAGTACTATTTACCTAAGCAGCTGGTTCTGCTTGGATTTAAATAAATAAATTCACATCAGCTTCCTGGGCTGATGTTATGTAGGCTCCTATGCCACAAATATCATCGGCAATGTCAATAAAATCATCAAGTTTCTCGCCTCCCCATACCTTCCCGGCAAGACCACAGATATGAATTTTTACATCGGTGATTTCTTTTGCTTCTTTAAAAAATTCAACCCAGGTCTTGACTTTCAGGTTTTTTAAAGATTCCAGAAACTCATCTTTCATATTAGGGTATTCAGCCATCTGAAGTTTATCAGGATTGTCCCCTATATCTTTTTTAAATGCTCTGGCACCCTGTAATAAAACATAGATGTCAACTTGCATATCATCGGCTGCTGCTCCACTAAGAATAACACCGGCAGCGGTTAATTTGTCTACACTACCTGAATATAGTGCAAGGCATAATTTTTTATTTTCCATATGAAAATTTTTTTATTGTTATTTGTTTAACAAATGAACGTAATAAATATTTTTTTTTTGCATCACTCAGCGTGAGATTCATTATTTTTATTTGTGATATATGTCACATTTTATAAATTTACAGTATGGAAAACATTTGTAAAATCTGTGCTATCAAATCGAAGGCAGCTTCAAAACTGAACGATGACGAAGTTGAGAGGCTCTCCGGAAATTGCGCGCTGGTTCATTTTAAAAAAGGTGATAAATTAATCAAGCAGGGTGCTCTTTCAACAAACATAGCTTATCTCCGAAGTGGTTTAGCTAAAATCCATATAGCAGGACCCTACTATGAACAAATTGTACGTGTTGTTAAAGCACCCCGTTACCTGGGTTTACCAACAACAATAGGAGAAAAAATAAATCAATATTCTGTTACTGTTATTGAGGATGCTGAGGTCTGTTTTATTGATATCAACACATTTCGGTACCTGCTAAAAGAGAATTCTGATTTTTCCTACGAGATTATGGTGGAACTGTGCAGAAATGAGCTGGAAGTGTTTTACAGATGTGCTAATCGGACACAAAAACAGATGAGAGGAAAAATTGCCGATGTTCTGCTGGAGCTAGCTGATCGTATTTATTCCTCAGATACTTTTACCATTCCTTTCACACAGGAAGATTTTGGAAATCTAATCGACTCAAGTCGTGAAAGTGTGAGCCGAGTATTAACCGAATTTGCAGCAGACAAGATTATAAATTATAATGGAAAACAGGTGGAAATTTTAAATAAAAAATCACTTGTAATGATCAGTACTAAAGGATGATTATCTGACTAATAAACTAAAATTAAGACCCTACAGTAAGCTAAAGAATCAACGAAATATTTTCAAACTTTTTTTCTTTTATGAACCCTTAATGAGTTTATGTCGCTCTCAAAAATGGAATCCACCTTTTACTGACAGGATCCTTATCCTTTAATAGGCATCAGGCCTGTTATTAAAAACCCCTCTGACAATTTTTCCTAAAATTTCTTAAAATTTTCCGGTCAGTTTGGTTTATAGCAAAATAATGTTTTACTTTGTATTTCAAAGTTCTTTTAAAATGAAAAAAGAATACACTTCAAAACAACAACTCGACGAAATCCGGAACCTGATGGAACGCTCGTCACGATTTATTTCTTTAAGCGGCCTATCGGGTATATCGGCCGGAATAATTGCACTGATAGGTGCTCTGGTTGCCTTTTTCTACCTTGAGTTCGATTCCCGCTACTTCGATACCGACTGGTATTTTGCTGAAAAGCTCTACCGGATGATTCCCGGTAAATTGCATCTGCTTTTACTCGACGCAGCTATTATTCTGATACTGGCACTGGCATTTGCCATATTTTTCACTACCCGGAAAGCCAAACGAAAAGGGCTGAAAGTATGGACCCACTCAACACGCCTGATGCTGTATAATATAGCTGTACCCTTGTTGACAGGCGGAATTTTCAGCCTCATTCTTATCTCTTACCATCTGATTTTTCTGGTTGCTCCTGCCACTCTGATCTTCTATGGATTGGCCCTGTTGAATGCCAGTAAATATACATTGCCCGAAATTCAGTGGCTGGGTATTTCGGAGGTAATCCTGGGATTGATCGCCTGCGTCTGGATGGGCTACGGACTCGTTTTCTGGACCATCGGGTTTGGAATTCTGCATATTCTGTATGGCGCTGTTATGTATTACCGTTATGAAACACCGGGATCAGTAAATTAATATGCTTTGAAAGATATAATTTCAAAACTGAGCAAAGTCTTTGAAAGCCGTATCAGGCTGGGAATAATGTCGATACTTATGGTAAACGACTGGGTTGATTTTAATACCCTGAAGGGATTTCTTGAGATCACCGATGGTAACCTGGCCAGTCACCTGGCAACTCTTGAAAGAAATAAACTGGTTGAAATGAAAAAGCAATTTATCGGGCGTAAGCCGAACACTCGTTACCGGGCCACAGCAAAAGGCCGGGAATTATTCAAAGAACACCTTGAATATTTAAGCAAACTTATTGAAAGTCAAACCAATAAGCTTTAACAATTTATATATCCTGAAACTTAATGTCATTTAAAAACATTCGTATGGAAACAACAAATAAAATCAGCAAATTCAGAAATTCAGTAAGCATGAAACTGGCTCTGATTGCCCTTTTATCCTTATTATTGCTTATACCAACCGTTTTTATCCGAAAATTAATCGACGAAAGGCAGACCCGGAGAAACGAAACCATTCTCGAGGTCACTTCCAAATGGGGACAATCGCAGACCCTGTTTGCTCCTGTAATTATCATACCCTGCGAGAAATACGAAAAAACCTCGTCCAATACCTTTATTACCCGCAAAAACTACATGCATATTCTACCCGACGAGGTGGAAATAACCGGTAGTATGTCACCGGAGATAAGACGCAGGGGTATTTATAAGGTGATTTTATACAGTGCCGACTTAAGCCTGAATGCCATATTTACCAAAGAATCGTTTAGCGACTGGCCCGATACACCGGACAGGATCCTATGGTCGGACGCGGTTTTAGTAGCAGGTATTACAGACCTTAAAGGGCTCAACAGGATTAATAAAATGGAATGGAACAATAAAAGCGTAAGCGCAGAAGGAGGTATCCCTTTCGTTTCCGATATTACTACAGGTTTCCATGCGCCGGTTAGCATCAATACCGGTGAAGATAATGACCTTCAATTGCAAATCATTCTTAATGGTAGTGAGTCACTCTATTTTATACCCTCCGGAAAATCAACCAAGGTAAACCTGTCTTCCAACTGGACTACCCCCAGTTTCGACGGTTCTACACTCCCCGATAGACATGAAGTTACCGATAAGGGTTTTGCTGCTGAATGGAATGTATTGCATATCACCAGACCATTCCCTCAAAAATGGAGTAATAATGCTTATAGCTATCAAATAGCCGAATCCGGGTTTGGAGTCAACCTGTATATCCCGGTAGATATTTATCAAAAGACGACACGCTCGGTAAAATATGCGCTCTTGTTTATTGGTTTAACCTTTCTTGTAATCTTCTTCATTGAAGTGGTGAGCAAAAAAAGGATCCATGTTGTTCAGTATCTTCTGACAGGTGCCGCGCTTGTAATCTTTTATTCTCTCTTGCTGTCCCTGTCCGAGCATCTTCCTTTTGGTTGGGCCTACCTTATTGCAAGTGTGGGTATTATCGGACTTATAGCAAGCTATATCCAGGCACTGTTCAATAAAAGATCATATACATTTACAGCCCTTGGAATACTTGCAGCACTATACGGATTTTTATTTGTCATACTTCATATGTCCGATCTGGCACTTCTCCTGGGTAATATAGGATTGTTCATTATCCTCGCCCTTGTCATGTTTTTCAGCCGGAAGATAGACTGGTATAATGAGCGTAATACGAGTACAACAAATAGTAATTAAACTTAAACTTTTTAATATAGTTATGATCCATAAACAGGATAAAAAAAGCTTTCGGTACCAGTTGGAGACATTCCGATTTGCCTTTGATGGACTGAAATGGTTTTTTTCTTCAGAAATCAAATCACGGATACACGGTATCTGTGCACTTGCGGCTATAATTCTGGGCATCCTATTAAATATATCTTTATCGCAATGGATGATGATTACAGTGGCCATCGGAATAGTATTTATTACAGAAATTTTAAATACCGCTATTGAACTAATGGTCGATCTGGTAGAGAAGGAACAAAATACACTGGCAGGCAGAATAAAAGATCTGGCTGCCAGTGCAGTTCTTATTGCAGCTGTTGCCGCCCTGGCAATAGGAATAATAGTATTTGTTCCCAAGCTTATTGAGTTACTATCCGGAATATAATTATGATGAGAGAAAAAATTAACAATCCTTTACTATTATCGCTTGCAGGCAATATAATAATGGTCATTGCCCGAATGCTCTATGCCGATAACCTTTACTATGGATTCCTCCTGTGGAATCTTTTGCTGGCAGGCATACCTTTCCTGATAAGCCATAAACTATATAAAAACAGAAAAAATAACAGAGCCGTGCTTTATAGCGGCTTATTTCTATGGTTGCTATTTCTCCCTAATGCGCCCTACATCATAACCGATCTGGTACATCTTTACCACCGTCCGCCCGTGCCCTACTGGTACGATATGCTGCTTGTATTGTTAAGTGCATGCAATGGTCTGGCCCTTGGTTTTGTTTCCATTCATCAGGTTGAAATGATTATTTTCAGAAGAAATGCGGAAAAATTGATTTTCCCTTTCCGTGCAATAGTTATGCTGTCAATGGGTTATGGAGTCTATATGGGAAGGTACCTGCGCTTCAATAGTTGGGATGCCATAATTAATCCGATTGAAGTGTTAATAGCCATTAAAAATTCCATGGACCCGGGTACAGTAGGTTTTGTCCTGACATTCAGTTTTGTTACATTTATACTGTACAGTTTTTTCAGAACTATTGTTCTTCGCCACTCTCGAGAAGTTTCTTAATTCGCTCTATTTGTTTCTGCTTGTTAACTTCGCGCAATGAAAGAGCTGTTTTTGAATAATACTGATGATTTGTAATGAATTTAATCTGCATACGGTTCCACTCATTCCACGATTTTACCAGGTTATATTCTTTGAGTTCGCGATACAAAAGTGTGGAAACCGGAATCATATCACTACGACCCAGGTAATCAAGATCGGCATCACAAATGATCTCTTCCAACTTGTTTTTTGGATTGGGAGGCATCTGTGTAGCAAAAATCAGTTCACAGATTCTATCAATCTGCGTCTGGGTATAGTAATAATCCGGCAGTACTTCCCTTGCAATAAGGGTACTGAACCGTTCATGATCTTCATATCCCAGAATATGACCGGAATCATGGAACAAAGCAGCCGTTTTTAACAAGAGAAGCTCTTCATCATTTACGGATTCCCCAAGACCTATTAATTCAACCTGCGTAACAACATCGATAGTATGCTTGATATTATGATAGTATAACTGGGAAGGCAATTCCTTCTCAAACTTGTTAAGCATAAGTTCCTGCAAGTCGGTGAATTGAATGAGTCCGAAACGGATACTAAACTGCTTGTTTGGAATTAATGATTTCTTTTGTAACGAATAATCCGGTCGGATACCTTTCACATAATACAAGTTCAAATCGCCCTGATATTTAACCGGCATGCGCGTGTAATACTCACACTGAAACAGATCCTTTACAAGCTCATATGTTGATTCGGAGATCAATATATTGCCCTTTTCGCAATAGGAACGAATTCGTGTTGCAAGATTTACAGTTTCCCCTTTAACATCGTAGTTAATCTTTTTCCTTCCCGAAATATGAGCAACAACCGGACCGGTATGAATTCCAATCCTTAGCTGCCATATCCGATCGTTAAAATAAGTTTTCTGTATAATATTTAAGAAGTATTGAATTTCGATGGCTGCCAGAATTACGTTTATAGGATTTGTAATGTTTTTCTGTGGTATTCCTCCTACACAAAGCAGACTATCACCGATCGACTTAAGATTTTTTATTTCATATTTCTCTATTATGTTATTAAGTTCAAGGAAAATCTCATCCAAATTATCGACCAACTGTCCCGAATCCATATCCTCCGATATCTTGGTAAACCCCTCGGGATCGGCATAAAAAATGGTTGCCATTTTGAATCGCAAAACGTTACTTTCCTTGCCTTTTTTAGATCCCTCATCTATCTTTTGGAGTTTATATCGATTGGCCAGGCTTCGGTATTTTTCAAGCTCAATAGTGAGTTCTTCCAACTGTTGCTGCAATTTCACGTTATCTTCTTCAAGATGCTTATTCTGAGAAATTAACTCAGCTAAATGGCGTAATGTGTTCTTGCTCTGTTCCTTCATTTGCTCAACAATCTGTTACTAATCCGTTATATACCTAAAAAGCGAATAATTGTTTGCTATTTTTGACAAGATTTTGTTTTAAATTAATTCATTTCCTGCAAGGAAACAAAATCATTTGATGCATTTTTTTCATCATTATGGAATTTACATTAAAATCGGAATATAAACCCACTGGTGATCAACCTGAAGCAATAAAACAACTGGTCGATGGAATAAGAACGGAAATTCCATTTCAAACATTATTGGGAGTAACAGGGTCGGGAAAAACATTTACAATAGCAAACGTTGTAGCACAGATCAAGAGGCCCGTATTGGTGCTCAGCCATAATAAAACCCTGGCAGCCCAACTATTCGGCGAGTTCAAACAGTTTTTTCCCGAAAATGCCGTAGAATATTTCGTTTCCTATTACGATTACTATCAGCCCGAAGCGTATCTTCCGGTTACAGATACTTACATTGAGAAAGACCTGTCGATCAACGACGAAATTGAGAAACTCCGCCTGAGCACTACATCTTCTCTGCTTTCAGGGCGCAGAGATGTAATCGTTGTATCTTCCGTGTCATGTCTTTACGGAATTGGAAATCCTGACGATTTTTACAGCAACACTATTTTTATTAAGCGAGGGCAACATGTCAGCCGAAATGTGTTTTTAAGAAAGCTGGTCGATAGTCTATATTCAAGAAACGAAGTAAGCTTTGAAAGGGGGAATTTCAGGGTAACCGGCGATACAGTCGATATTTTCCTTGCCTATGGCGATTATGCCTATCGTGTAAACTTCTGGGGCGATGAAATTGAAGAAATCGAATCCTTTAATCCTTTGCTCGGTACCTCCATAGATGCATTAAACGAGGCTATGATTTTCCCGGCCAATATTTTCGTTACTACAAAATATAGAATGAAACAGGCTATTGAGCTTATTCAGGATGATCTGGTAAAGCAGGTCGACTTTTTTAAAAGCATAGGCAAAACCCTTGAAGCCAAACGCTTAGATGAACGCGTAAACTATGACCTCGAAATGATCCGTGAACTGGGACATTGCCCCGGAATCGAAAACTATTCGAGGTATTTCGACGGCCGGGCCTCCGGTACCCGCCCTTTCTGTCTTCTCGATTATTTCCCGAAAGATTTTATTATGATTATCGATGAAAGCCACGTAACACTTCCTCAGATAAGGGCCATGTTCGGCGGTGATCATAGTCGCAAGCAAACACTGGTAGAGCATGGCTTCCGGCTTCCGGCCGCAATAGATAACCGGCCACTTAAATTTGAAGAATTCGAATCTATGATGCAAACAACTATCTATGTCAGCGCCACACCCACTGACTATGAACTTGAAAAATCGGAAGGTGTAGTTGTCGAGCAACTCATCCGTCCCACAGGCCTGCTTGATCCGGTAATCGAAGTTAAACCCAGTTTAAATCAGATCGATCATTTACTGCATCAGATTCGCCTGCGTTCGGAGGCAAATGAACGTGTCCTGGTTACGACACTTACCAAACGAATGGCTGAAGAACTCACCAACTATTTACTCAGATTCGATGTTCGCTGCCGGTATATTCACTCCGATATCGATACACTGGAACGTATTGAAATCATGGAAGGATTGCGCGAAGGAAAATTCGATGTACTGGTTGGAGTAAACCTTTTGCGTGAAGGGCTCGATTTGCCCGAGGTATCGTTAGTAGCCATACTTGATGCCGATAAAGAGGGCTTTCTGCGGTCGGAACGTTCGCTTACACAAACAGCGGGCCGCGCCGCCCGCCATATCAATGGCCAGGTAATAATGTACGCCGATAAAATAACCGTATCGATGCAGCGTACTATCGATGAAACCAACCGCCGGAGGGAAAAACAGCTTTTATACAATGAAAAACATAATATCACTCCGCAACAAATTATAAAAGCGTCTTCGAATATCCTAAGGGAAGTAAGAAATATTACAGGACAATCGAAAGCTTATCTCGAACCTGATAAACCCGATATTGCAGCCGATCCGGTGGTGCAATACATGAGCAGAGAGGCTATTCTGAAGGCCATTGAAAATACAAAGGTAAAAATGGAAGAAGCAGCCGCTGAACTCGATTTTATACAGGCAGCAAGGTATCGCGACGAAATGCAAGCCTATCAGGGACTGCTGGAAAAAAAATAAAGGCCAATCCAAATCAGGAATGACCTTCACTGTATCTCTTTACCTTAATTTTTTATCCCAGATAAGTCTTGAGTAGTTTACTTCTTGAAGAATGTCGTAATCTCCTGATGGCTTTTTCTTTTATCTGGCGTACCCGCTCGCGTGTAAGTCCAAATCGTTCTCCGATTTCTTCCAATGTCATTTCCTGACATCCAATACCAAAGAAAAGTCGCACTATATCGCGTTCACGATCGGTCAGCGTTGAAAGAGCTCTATCAATTTCCCGCTGTAACGACTCAATTAATAACTTTTTATCAGCTTTTGGAGAATCGTTATTGATAAGTACATCGAGCAAGTTGTTGTCTTCGCTATCGTTGAAAGGCGCATCGACTGAAACATGCCTTCCAGACACACGCATGGTATCGGTTACTTTTTCTCTTGGAATTTCCAAAGTCTCTGCTAATTCATCAGGCGTAGGTGTTCTCTCATACTCTTGTTCGAATTTCGAAAAAGCTTTGTTGATTTTATTCAATGAACCAACCTGGTTCAGTGGAAGTCGAACTATACGCGATTGCTCCGCAAGAGCCTGAAGTATAGACTGCCGGATCCACCATACTGCATAGGAAATAAATTTAAAGCCTCGGGTTTCATCGAATTTCTCAGCTGCTTTAATCAAACCAAGATTACCTTCATTAATAAGATCGGGCAGACTGAGCCCCTGGTTTTGATATTGCTTAGCAACTGAAACAACAAAACGTAGATTAGCACGAGTAAGTTTTTCCAAAGCAATTTTATCACCTTTTTTAATGCGCTGTGCCAGCTCGACCTCTTCTTCCACTGTTATGAGGCTTTCTCTACCTATTTCCTGTAAATATTTATCGAGTGATGCACTTTCTCGGTTTGTGATTGATTTTGTGATTTTTAACTGTCTCATACTCCTTGAAAGAAATTTTTGCGAATTTATACTATTTTATATTTAAATTCAATATGAATAAGCATTTAGCTTATAACTAAAAAGGGCCTGCAAAATTGCAAGCCCCTATTTATCTTATAGAAACCTGAAATTTTACTTCAATCCAAAAGCATAATATTGAACCACACCATTTGGATAAATACCTTCAATGAACACTCCACCGCTTGTCCCCTTTAATAATTTCTCCAGGTCGACAATTGAATAGACTGGTTTGTTATTAACCTGGGTTATTATGAACCCCTCTTTAACGCCTTCTGATCTGAGTTTGCCTGGTCTTAATTCGGCAACTTTAACTCCATATTTTATACCTAATTTGTTTTTCTCCTGCTGATCTATATTTTCAAATCGGGCACCAAGTAAATCAGTAGAAGCATTGGTTGATACGTAGGTGGTATTTCCTTGCAGGTTACGTAAAGTAACAGTAAATTGTTTCGTTTTACCATTCCTTTTTGCAACAACATTTACTTTGTCATTTGGCCGGTATCGACTTATCTGTTCCTGCAATTCACCCGAGCTGTTTACATTAACACCGTTCACGGAAATGATAATGTCGCCAGCCTCTATGCCTGCGGCTTTAGCGGCTCCGTCGGAGCGTACTTCGGAGATGTAAACACCTTCAATCTTATCCAGTCCCTTTTCTTTGGCCAGATCGGAGGTTACGTCCTGAATACTGACTCCCAGAATAGCACGCTGTACGACACCAAACTCAATCAGGTCCATTACGACTTTTTTAACAATAGTGACCGGAACCGCAAATGAAATGCCTGCATACCCGCCCGAAGGAGAAATAATTGCTGTAGTAATACCAATCAGATTTCCATGTATATCGACCAATGCACCACCACTATTACCACGATTTACGGCTGCATCAGTTTGTATGAAGGATTCCATCGGGTACTGATCCTGAATGATCCCAATATTCTTTGCTTTCGCACTCACTATACCTGACGTGACAGTCGATGTCAGGTTAAATGGATTACCGACTGCAAGAACCCATTCACCCACCTGTAACGAATCCGAATCGCCCCAGGGCATATAATGAAATCCCTTCCCGCTGATCTTGAGTAATGCCAGATCAGTACTCGGATCGGTACCTATAACCTTTGCTTCGAATTCTCTTTTATCATTAAGCGTTACAAACAGTTTTTCGCTATTTGTAACAACATGATTATTGGTAACAATATAGCCATCACCGGAAATTATTACTCCTGAACCAAAACCCAATACAGGTTGCGAATCGCGATAACTGTCGCCATAAAAAAACTCAAGTATAGGATTGTATGACTGACGTGTCGATTGTGTTTTAACATGTACCACAGCCTCTACCGATTTCCTGGCCGCTTCAATAAAGTTAAACGATGCACCATCAAACTCACCCGATAACCTTGCATAGCTCACAGGTTGCTGAACAGTTGCAATTATTTTATTCTCGCGGGGTACCAACCTTGTATATAAAAAAACAGCTATTAAGCCCCCCACGATAGCTACCATCAATGTCCCTAACAATTTCTTCGTTTTCATAACCAAATTCTTTTTTACAAAAATACTAAGCATTTTCATTACTAATCGATTTTAATGTTACCAAATATTATGCCTTCACATGTAACAATGAACTAAATTCATAATACTAACGCAATAATCGTACAGAATGTGCTGCTTCTTTCAAATTTTTAACACTATTTAACGGGATGCAGTTCGATTTAGCAGGTACCTGTTTCTTTGGATGAAAGGTTACCTGAAATGGTGCCAATTTGTCTCCCGATTTTCTAAAACCTGTCACAGGCTGGTCTGACTACTTCTAATAACTTTCGCTATTAATCAAAAAAATTATTTGTAACTTACTATTAGAATAAATTAAAAGTCGCTCTACAAATCAATCAGTTATTAATCATTACTCTACTTTTTTATTACTAATTAAATACTTGCACCAATGAAAATTTTAAAGAAACTATTATTTATTACATTAGTACTTATCATTTTATCTTCCTGCAAAATCATGTATATCCCAAACACTCAAAATGTACC
>CAZQCO010000037.1:0-33103 GCA_964592225.1 uncultured Bacteroidales bacterium | reverse complement strand
AAAAAAGATAATATTAGTGTTGTATTATTGCTACCAATCATCTATTTTTGCTGCCTCAAAAATTCCTCAGTAGCTCAGTTGGTTAGAGCGGCGGACTGTTAATCCGTAGGTCGTAGGTTCAAGTCCTACCTGGGGAGCAGGAAACCGGAGATTTCTCCGGTCTTTTTTTTATTACTATCTTCAATTTAAAATAGATAAAAAATGAAAGTTTTAGGTTTGGGTAATGCCCTTGTTGATGTTTTAATACAACTCGATAATGATCAGATTATCAATAAGCTGGGCTTTCCAAAAGGAAGCATGCAACTCATCAGCGTGAATGAAATTCCTGAAATAACTGATTTTACAAAGAGCTTTTCATCAGCAATGGCTTCGGGTGGCTCTGCAGCCAATACAATACATGGACTTTCGCGCCTGGGCACTCCATGCGGATACATAGGCAAAGTTGGAAAAGATGAGCTTGGAGGTTTTTACGCCCGGGATTTTAAAAATGCCGGAGTAAGACCTATTCTCTATGAATCAAATACCGTTACCGGAAGGGCATATACCCTGATTACTCCCGATTCAGAAAGAACTTTTGCTACTTATCTTGGAGCCGCTGTTGAAATGGACGCCAGTGAACTCAGAGAAGATATTTTTTCTCATTATAATTTGCTACACATCGAAGGTTACCTGGTACAAAATGTACAACTCATCGAAAGAGCGCTAAAAATTGCCAAAGCGAAAGGAATTCAGGTAAGTTTAGATCTTGCCAGTTTCAATGTTGTTGAATCGCATCATGAGTTTTTAAGCAGAATTATTCCGGAGTATGTCGATATACTATTTGCTAATGAAGATGAATCCAAAGCTTATACGCAAAAAGCCCCGATTGAAGCGCTCTCCGAGATGGCGAAGCAGGTAAGGATTGCTGTTGTGAAAGTTGGAAGTGAAGGTTCATGGATCCGCTCCGGAAAGGATATCGTAAAAATCGACATTGCTCCTGTAAAGGCGTTGGATACTACAGGGGCTGGTGATCAGTATGCAGCAGGTTTTTTACATGGATACATTAATAGTCTCAGTTTTGAACAGTGTGGAAGGCTTGGATCCTTACTGGCCGTAAAAGTGATCGGGAATTATGGCGCACGCATACCTGAATCACTTTGGAAAGAGGTATTACGCGAAGTTGAAAAAATCAAAAAATCAGACTAAAAGAGCCCGTGCAATTCGGCATTTATCTTATCAATAACCTGGCTAAGATCCTCTGATCTATCGATGAAATTATTGTGATCAACATCAATAATCATTAATTTCCCCAGAGTATAAGCTTCCACCCAGCTTTCGTAGCGTTCATTCAGGCGTCGGAGATAGTCGAGCCGGATGTTATCTTCATATTTTCGGCCTCGTTTTTCTATTTGCTTCACCAGAGTGGGAACCGATGCCCGCAAATACAAAACCAGGTCGGGAGGTTTGATCAGAGAGGAAATAAGGTTGAACAATACAAAATAATTTTCGTAGTCACGGGTCGACATAAGCCCCATTGAATGGAGATTAGGTGCAAAAATGTAAGCATCTTCATAGATTGTTCGATCCTGAATAATTGTCTTCTCCGACTTTTTAATCTGCAGAATATGATTAAAACGGCTGTTTAGAAAGTATATCTGTAAATTAAACGACCATCGTTGCATATCGTTATAAAAATCATCCAGGTATGGATTATCATCAACTTCTTCGTAATGTGCCTGCCATCCAAAATGATGTGATAACAAACCAGTCAGGGAAGTTTTACCCGATCCTATATTTCCGGCAACCGCAATATGCATTTCTTTACATTTTATTGATTACTATATTTTTCCTGAAAAAAGAACATTTATTCAATCTGTTTTCCACTCCTAATCAATCATTCCGAGTATATCATCCAGATATTTTCGAGTATTGAAGAGACGGGGAACCTTATTTTGTCCGCCTAATTTACCTCTTTTTTCCATCCAACGGTAGAACGTGCCCGCAGGAATTTGGTCAATCAAAGGTTTATCGAGTGTAATATTCTTATAGCGTTTGGCTTCATAATCAGAATTGATATTCATTAGGGCATTATCGAGTATAAACCCGAACTCATCTAAATTTCCGGGAGATTTTTCAAATTCAATAGCCCATTCATGACCCCCTTTTTTACCATCACCCATAAATATAGGTCCTACTGTATAATCGGTTATTTGAGCACCCGTTTGTAAACATGCTTCCTTAAGTGCTTTTTCAGCGTTATCAATAATTACCTCTTCACCAAAAACATTTATAAAATGTTTGGTCCGCCCTGATATTTTGAGTTTATGAGGAAATAATGAACTAAATATTATTGTATCACCAATAAGATAACGCCATAAACCTGAATTGGTTGAAATCACCAGGGCATAATTCTTCCCGGTTTCCACCTGATCAATAGTGTAAGCCACAGGATTCTTCTTCTCCAACTCTTCGACCGGTATAAACTCATAAAATATTCCGTAATCGAGCATAAGTAGTAAACCATCGTTTTCAGCATCATCCTGAATAGCAAAAAAACCTTCTGAAGCATTGTATGCCTCCAGATAGTGCATATTATCAGAGGGAATGTACTTTCTAAATTGATCGCGGTAGGGTGCAAAACTCACACCTCCATGAATAAAAAGTTCCAGGTTCGGCCATATATCAAGCAAATTCGACTTCCCGGTATATTCCATAAGATATTTAATCATCACTAAGTTCCATGAAGGTACACCGGATAAACTGGTAACATTTTCTTTTATAGTTTCCCGGGCGATCCTTTCAAGCTTTTCCTCCCATTTGTCCAGCAAGGCTACTTCCTGGCTGGGTGTTCTTATAAAATCAGTCCAGAAAGGCATATTTTCTATAAGAATAGCCGATAGATCGCCATAATAAGATTGATTGTTATAGTTATCAATTTTATGACTTCCTCCCAGAGTAAGTCCTTTTCCACTGAATAATTTCGAATCGGGATAATTAGTAGTATACAATGCAAGTACATCTTTTCCTCCCCTGAAATGACACTTTTCCATTGCCTCGCGACTCACCGGAATGAATTTACTTTTATCATTTGTAGTCCCTGAAGATTTTGCAAACCATTTAATTTCGCCCGGCCATAGTAAATCTGTTGCTCCTTTCCTGATCTGATCGATATAGGGTTTTACGTCTTCATAAGTCTGTATGGGAACGGATTGCTGAAAATCTGTAACTGAGCGTATCGATTCAAAATTATGTTTCTTCCCCCATGTTGTATTTACTGCTTTATCTATTAAATAAGTGAAACATTCATTCTGAACCTGATCCGGATACTTTCTTATGAGTTCAATTTGTGTAACTCTTTTAAAATTAAGCCAGTTAACAATAGAAGTGATTAGTGGCATAAAATAGTCAGGAATTAATACGAGCAAAGATATGTATTCAGGGAAATTCTACAAAAGACAAATCCAAGGATCATTCTATCTGTGGCCACCTTCAACTGATTTTGATGTAAGAATTGGTATTTGCGAATTATATTATAATTTAATAATTCATTTATTATTCGCTCAACCTTATCAAAAGGAATACGTTGATAAATATAGAAAAATAAGATACAAGTAATTCTTTTTCTTTTTTAATATATACATACCCCTCTATCGTAACATTATTAGTTCTTTCATTGTAATTTATTGATTTTCAAATAAGTGATTTAAATATATTATTTTTATTACGAATAATATCATATTTCATTTAATTATACTTTATTCGTAAGAAATATATAATAACTTATAACTCTGATAATCAGGAAATACTTAACATATAAAATGTAATTTACACTTGTTTGCCCTGTTATAACCGTTATTTCATATTTCAAACAGATAAACTCTTTTATTGCATTGATTGTTATACAAACATTACAATAAATCTATTTATTACATAATTACTAAATAATAATTCATTTGTAGATGCTTGAATCATATGGAACTGTAGCAAAGGAAGAACGTGTGAAGTCGGTAGATAATAATGTACTGCCTAATTCGTGTGTTTTGGAAAACATAGAACTCTTCCCTGGATATCACGGGGAAAATCTGCCTACTGACCAGGGCCCGGATACATTCTTTTTAATAACAACCGAAGAACACTCTTCGGAGAAAATATTCCGGATCTCTGATGATATTCGTGCCTTCACTGGGTATTCATTTAATGGAAGCCCGTCCCGTATTTGTATAGGTAATGATATGTATCATGCTATTCGTATACGTGATTTGAATAGATATGAACCACTCGAAGAAATTCAGAAATGCTATCTCGATACCGGTATCCGCTTTCAGAAAAAAAAGAAAATAAATGATTTAGCTTTAATCGAATTAAAAAAGATTTTTTCACTGGAGTGGATAAATGAAAATATTCTGAAGGATAAGGATGGAGTTATGCACTATCTGAAATTATATAAACAATTGACCTGGGGAAGGTTTCGTAATATTTCCCGCTTTGTTAAAAATAACCTGAATTATTCCAATTTCGATGAAGCTCTGGTTGTAATTTATGCCAATGAGGTGCACGATCTTGTCCGTATCTATGATAAAAACACAGATATTAACCACCTTGAAGAATTAAGACAGAAGTATCTGGAAGGGATACAAAGAACTGATTAAATCTTTTATTATTCAGTTCAACCATTTTTGGAAGTTATTATAAATGTTCCACGTAGAAATATTCCTGCGAATCATGCATGAGCTTCCAACCAGTTTTTACCGAAACCGATATCAACATCTAACGACACTTTTAATTTTATGGCATTTCCCATTTCGAACCGAACCATGTTCTTAACTGATTCAAATTCAGGTTTATATACATCAAAAACCAGTTCATCGTGTACCTGTAAAATCATTTTTGTCTTAAAGTCATTCTTCAGTTTGCCATGAATATTGATCATGGCTATTTTTATAATATCAGCAGCTGTCCCCTGAATTGGAGAATTAATAGCATTTCTCTCAGCTACACCACGTAAAATAGAGTTTGCAGAATTAATATCAGGAAGATAGCGTCGTCTGCCAAAAAGAGTAGTAACATAACCTGTCGATTTCGCCTCCTGTATACATCTGTTTATGTATTCCATAACTCTCGGAAAACTAAGAAAATAATTGTCTATTAAGTTTTTTGCATCGGTCCGGGGAATATTAAGTCTTTGTGATAAGCCAAAAGCCGATATTCCATAAATTATCCCAAAATTTGCTGTTTTAGCATTTGATCGCATTTCCCGGGTAACATCATCAGGATTGACTTTGTATATTTTTGCAGCTGTTGAACGATGGATATCAGCTCCTTTATTGAATGCTTCAATCATCTGTTCGTCGCCGCTCATATGAGCCATCAGACGTAATTCTATCTGAGAATAATCAGCCGAAAGTAAGATATATTCATCGTTTGCGGGAATAAAGGCTTTTCGTATTTCCCTGCCTCTTTCCTCTCGTATGGGTATATTCTGAAGATTTGGATTTACCGAACTCAGCCTGCCTGTAGCAGCAATAGTCTGGTAAAAGGAAGTGTGTATGCGTTGAGTGTCTTTGTCAATAAGTCTCGGAAGGACAGTAACATAAGTCGAATATAACTTGGTGAGTGATCTGTAATCTAGTACCTGGTTAATTATCGGATGATCGTTCCGGATTCTCTGTAGCACATCTTCGCCTGTTGAATACTGTTTGGTTTTTGTCATCCGGGTGTTGGAACTTATTTTTAATTTCTCGAAAAGAATAATTCCCAGCTGTTTTGGTGAAGCAATATTGAATTCTTCTCCGGCGAGTTTATATATTTCCTGTTCAACTTCATTTATTTCTTTCTCAAGTTGCTTTTCAAATTCATGTAAATTCTCTATATCAAGATTAAATCCAGTCAATTCGATATCTGTAAGTGTTTCAATAAGAGGCATTTCAATTTCTTCAGCCAATTTAGCCAGATTCTTGTTTTTCAGTTCAGACTTCAATATTTTGTAAAGCCGAAAGGTCAGATCAGCGTCTTCACAGGCATAATCACTAACCCTATACAATTCTATATCTTTCATATTCAACTGATTAGGACTTTTCTTGCCAATCAGCTCCTCAATGGAAATCATTTTATAATCCAGGAGATTTTCCGCCAGTATATCGAGTTTATGCTTACTTTCCGGATGCAGGAGATAATGAGCAATCATGGTATCGAAATAGGGTTGCTGAACCGAAATACCATATTTTCTCAATACCTGGGAATCAAATTTGATATTATGTCCAATTTTCAGAATATGCTTATTTTCAAATAGATTCTTTAACTTATTTAAAGCATTATATGCATCAAGTTGGATTGAAAAACTTATATACCAGGCCTGCATTTCTTTTACTGAAACAGCTAAACCAATAATATCCGATTGCAGTACGTCAAGTCCTGTTGTTTCAGTGTCGAAACACAGGATTTTTACCTTTTCTAATTTTGTGATTAATCCGTTTAATTGTTCTTCGTTTTCTATTAATTGATAATCTACTGTTTCTGCTTCAAAATGTAGGTATGAATCCTGTATGTTTTGGTCCGTTCCGGGTGAAACATCAAATAAAGTACCCTGTGTCCCAGTTGCAGAATCCTTAAAATTACTCAATATTCGTTGAGATAATGTTTTGAATTCCAGTTCATTAAAAATATTTTTCAGATCTTCTTTTTTCAATTCCCTAACGAACAATTCTTCAGGTTTAATATTCATTGGTACATCTATATCGATGGTTACCAGCTTTTTAGATAAAATTATTTGATCGGAATTATTAAGGATACTCTCTTTTTGTTTACCTTTTAAAGTATCTATATGTTGTAATAGGTTTTCAACGTTTTCAAATTCGGCTATAAGTTTTTTTGCCGTTTTCTCACCAATACCAGGTGCTCCGGGTATGTTATCACTGGCATCACCCCAGAGTGCCAATATATCAATTACTTGCAAAGGAGTCCTGATTTCAAAATTTTCTACTACTTCTTTAACACCCCATATTTCGTGATCATTACCCGACCGCCGTGGTTTGTACATGTAAATACCTTCTTCTACAAGCTGTGCAAAATCTTTATCGGGGGTCATCATATACACCTCAAAGTTCTCTTTCTTCGCCAGTTTTGATACAGTACCAATCACATCATCAGCCTCATAACCTTCAACTTCAAGTATAGGTATCTGATAAGCTTCCAGGATTTTCTTTATATAGGGAACTGATAATTTAATATCGGGAGGAGTCGCTTCACGGTTTGCTTTATAGGCTTCAAACATATGATGCCGGAATGTCGGTGACGGAGGATCGAAGGCCACAGCAATATGAGTCGGTTTTTCTTTTCGAAGTACTTCATCGAGTGTACTGACAAAACCAAAGATTGCTGAAGTATTTAATCCTTTCGAATTTCGGATGGGGCGGTTAATGAAAGCATAATAAGCCCTAAAAATCAGCGCATAAGCATCAAGAAGGAACAATTTTTTGGCAGAACTCATACTAAAAATAAATATGATTTATTACTCAATGTGAATTACTATTTCCTGTGGGTAAGGAAAAGAAAAGATCCTGTTAATCGCAGGCACAACTATTAATACAATCAATAAGGGTGCTGAGTTTTGTATGCCGAATGCAGTAAAAGGCATTTTTTCCTTCCCGGGTTACTGTAAGTACTCCTTTATCGCGTAGGATACCTAAGTGATGGGATGCTGTAGACTGCTCTATACCAACGCTTTCATATATTTGAGTAACGGTTTTTTTATCTCCGCTTTCAAGGTAATTCAGGATAGCGATACGCATAGGATGAGCAATTGCTTTGAGCATTCCCGCGGCTTTCTCAAGTTGTTCTACCGTTAAATTTGTAATTATCATCTGAATACATATTGATTCATACAAATATATAAATATTGTCAATACTAAATTGTTGGGATTCCGTAGAATATCCCGCATTTATAAAAATATTTTCCGCTATATAAATTCAAAGAAATATTCACATAACATTAAACTATTTTAGCATTAATGCTCTGATAATCAAGGAATAATATTATAATATTGAGGGGTTGTTAAATTACTTGATACAAACCAATATATAACATTTTATAATATCTGAATGCCGTTCGAACTTAGTAATATAAAATAGATATCTTTATTCTCCAGATCAGGATATGAGTACTTTAAATAAAATAAGTGCACCAGTTCAAACTGAACTAAAAAAATTCGACAAAGTATTTTCGGCCACTATGAAGTCGAAAATTCCTTTGTTGAATATTATCACCAATTATGTAATTCGTCGGAAAGGAAAGCAAATCCGTCCGTTACTTATTTTTTTATCAGCCAAACTGAATGGTGAAGTCAATGATTCGACCTATACCGCTGCCTCCCTTGCTGAATTATTACATACTGCAACTCTTATTCATGATGATGTCGTAGATGAATCGTTCGAAAGAAGAGGCTTTTTATCTATCAATGCCATTTGGAAATCAAAAATTGCTGTTTTGTTGGGTGACTTTCTTTTATCAAAAGGAATGATATTATCAGTAGAAAAGAAAGAATATGAAATCCTGGGAATTTTTTCAGGTGCTGTGCGTGAAATGATTGAAGGTGAGCTATTTCAGATACAAAAATCACGTAAACTAAATATCAGTGAAGAAGAATATTTTGATATAATAAGAAAGAAAACTGCCACACTAATTTCCGCCTGTACCGAAAGTGGTACGCGTTCGGTTACTGAAGACATTGAGAAAATCCAATTAATGAAGGAATTTGGACTTAAAATAGGTATCGCATTTCAAATAAAAGATGATTTATTCGATTATGAAACGCATTCTTTAATTGGAAAACCAAAGGGTAATGATATTCAGGAAAAAAAATTAACTCTCCCACTAATTGCATCTCTTGATAAAGCAAGCAAAGATGAAAAACGTAGAATAATTAAGTTAATAAATAAAAAATCCTCAAAAAGAGATACTTACAATGAAGTATTTCAATTTGTACATCAATATAAAGGAGTAGAATATGCCAAAGAAAAAATGTATTCTCTACAAAAGGAGGCGCAACAAATTCTTATGAAATATCCTGAATCTCAAATTCGTTCTGTGATGATAGATTTGGTAAATTACATTGTTGAACGAAATAAATAATATCAGATTCAGATCTTATGTAATTCTTCAAATACTCTCTCAGCAATTTTATTACCCACAATTTCCTTAATTTCAGTTTTCGATTTGGATCGGATATTTTCAAGCGAGCCAAATTTCTTCAATAATTTTTCGGCCGATCTTTGCCCCACGCCTCGTATTTGTTCAAGCTGGTTTTGAAGTAAATCTTTTGACCGTTTGCTGCGATGAAAACTAATGCCAAAGCGATGTGCTTCATTTCTAAGCCGTTGAATCAATTTCAATGCAGATGAATTTTTATCCAGGTAAATAGGAATTGAATCATTTGGAAAATAAATTTCCTCCAATCGTTTTGCGATTCCGATAACAGGAAGGGATCCATATAAATCCAAATTTTTAAGGCTCTTTACAGCCGAACTCAATTGTCCCTTGCCTCCATCTATTACAATTAGTTGAGGCAACTCCTTTTTTTCTTCTATAACACGCTTGTACCTTCTAAAGATAACTTCTTCCATAGAAGCATAATCATTCGATCCTGTTACCGATTTAATATTATAATGTCGGTATTCTTTTTTAGCTGGTTTTGCATCGATAAACACAACACAGGATGCTACCGGATTTGTTCCCTGAATATTTGAGTTATCAAAACATTCTATTCGCGAAGGAATTTCTTTCAATTGTAAATCTTTTTTTACCTGCTCCAGGATAGATTGTGTTTTCGTTAAAAACGATTTCTGTTCGAATATTTTTTCTTTTTGTAGTAAATATTGTCGTGCGTTTCTTTCCGACAGATCCAATAATTTTTTCTTATCACCTGCTTTGGGAACAATAAATTTTATTCCTGCAATTTCTTGAACCTGATAAAAAGGAACTATGATTTCTTTTGCAGAAGATTTTACTTTTTCTCGTATATCCAGTATAGCATATGTAAACAATGACTCTTTTGTATCGTCCAGACGATTTTTAAGTTCAACCGTATGAGACTGAATAATTGCTCCATTGATGATTTTTAGAAAATTTACAACTGCATAGGATTCTTTCTCAATATAACTGTATACGTCGACATTATTCAATTTAGGATTTACAATAGTTGATTTACTTTTGTATCGCTCAAGTAGTAAAATTTTCTGTCTTATTTTTTCTGCATTTTCAAATTGATAAGTATTAGAAAAATCGAGCATGGTTTTTTCCAGATAACCTATCACTTCCTGGATATTTCCTTTTAAAATATTCCTAATTTGATTAATAGAATTCTCATAGTCTTTATCTGATTGCAAATTTTCACATGGAGCTTTGCAATTGCCAATATGATATTCCAGGCATTTCTTATATTTCCCGTTTTTAATATTCTCTTTCGATAAAATAAATGAGCACGTTCTTAAAGGATATAATTCACGTATTAAAGAAAGAAGAGTTTTCACCATAAATGCCGAAGTATAGGGACCATAATACTCGGAACCATCTCTTATAAATCTGCGCGTTGAAAAAATTCTTGGGAATGATTCATTTTTAATACATATCCATGGAAATGTTTTATCATCCTTTAACAGGACATTGTACCTAGGTTGTAATCTCTTTATAAGGTTATTCTCAAGAAACAGAGCATCCGATTCGCTCTCTACAATTATATGCTTAATATCAATAATTTGATTAACAAGAGTTTTAATTTTAAACGATTTAGTATTTTCTCCAGTAAAATATGATGTAACTCTCTTCCTGAGATTTTTCGCCTTCCCTACATAAATGACTCCCCCCTTTTTATCAATAAATTGATATACGCCTGGTGATTGAGGTAAAGTATTAATAATATTTCGGAGAGCTTCCATGCATTAAAGTAAAAATTGTGTTCCACGTGGAACAAATGCAAAATTATCTTCCAATTTGCACAAGTATAACATTGATATCAGATGGAGAAACTCCAGATATTCTTGATGCTTGTCCTATAGTTTTTGGTTTAATTCTGCTTAACTTTTGCCTTCCTTCAATACTTATCGAATTTAATTTAGAATAATCAATTTTATCATGAATTTTTATTTCTTCCAGTCGTTTTATTTTTTCAGCTAAGGTTCTCTCTCTGCCTATATATCCATTGTATTTAATCTCAATCTCAATACTATCTAATAAATCAATAGGTATAGTATCGTCGAACATCTTGAGAACACTTTTGTTAAATTCACCTAAATTAATTTCTGGTCTTTTTATTAATTCAATAATCTTCATACTTTGTTTTATTGCCGTTGAACCAATTTTTTCAAGATATGAATTTACGGTTTCAGGACTTATACTTTTTCCTTTAAGTATATTAATAATTCTATTCTTTCTATCTATTTTAGTTTTTAGCGCATCTACTCTTTCCTTGCTTGCCAATCCAATCTCAAATCCTTTCATTGTTAATCTCTCATCGCAATTATCCTGCCTTAGCAAAATTCTATACTCAGCTCTAGAAGTAAACATTCTATAGGGTTCATCAACTCCTTTTGTTATTAAATCATCAATAAGAACTCCAATATAAGATTCATCTCTCCCGAGAATAAATTCATTTCCTCCATGGCAATTTATATGTGCATTTATACCAGCCATAATTCCTTGTCCTGCTGCTTCCTCATAACCTGTTGTCCCATTAATCTGTCCAGCAAAAAACAAATTTTTTATTTTCTTTGTTTCCAAATTATATTTTAATTGCACAGGAGGATAATAATCATATTCAATTGCATATCCTGGGCGGAATAATTTTGCTTTCTCCAATCCCTTTATTTCCTTTAAAGCTTTATATTGAATATTCCAGGGTAAGCTTGAAGAAAAACCATTTACGTAATATTCTATAGTATTTTCTCCCTCTGGTTCCAAGAATAGTTGATGTTGCAATTTATCGGAAAAAGTTACAATCTTGCTTTCAATACTTGGACAATAACGCGGTCCTGTTCCTTTAATTATTCCATTATACAATGGTGAATCAATAAATCCTTCTCTTAATATTTCATGTACTCTTTCATTTGTGAAAGTGATATAGCAACTATAATTAGTTCTAATTTTTTCTTTCGTTAAATATGAAAAATTTCCTCCTTCAGTATCTCCTTTTTGTTCATCCAATAATTCATAATTAATTGTCCTTCCATCAACTCTTGCAGGAGTTCCTGTTTTTAATCTTCCTACTTCAAATCCAATTTCTTCTAATTGTTTTGATATTCCATTTGAACTTGGTTCTGAAATTCTTCCACCTTCAATTTTTGTTCTGCCAATATATATTAATCCATTTTCGAAAGTTCCTCCTGTAAGTATTACAGTTTTTGAATTGAATACAACTCCCATTCTTGTTTTGACACCAATAGTAGATCCATTTTGTATTTTTAATTCGTTTACATTATCCTGCCAAAAATCTATATTTATATTTTCTTCCAGCTTTTCTCTCCATTTTAATGAAAATTTCGTCCTATCACATTGTGCCCGAGGACTCCACATAGCCGGACCTTTGCTTCTATTTAACATTCTGAATTGAATCATACTTTCATCTGTTATAATTGCACTAAGCCCTCCTAATGCATCTATTTCCCTGATTATCTGACCTTTAGCGATACCTCCCATTGCAGGATTACATGACATCTGGGCAATTTTTGTTAAGTCCATTGAAATAAGCAAAACCTTACTTCCTAATGTGGCTGCGGCATATGCAGCTTCACTTCCGGCATGTCCGGCTCCAACAACAATTACATCGTACATAAAATTAATTTTTGTAAAGATAAATAAATCGTTATTTATAACTCTTCCAAATAACTTAATAACTCATTTTCCTTATTACGCATAACTTCCATTTCAGAATCATTACTATCATTAAAACCTACTAAATGAAGCACTCCATGAATAATAACACGGTGTAATTCTTCTAACATAGAATTTTTCGAATATGTAACTGAATTTTCTTTAACTATTTCTGTACAAATATATATTTCACCTGAAATAACTTCTAAAAACGACTTATTGAATGTAATAATATCTGTAGGATAATTATGATTGAGAAAATCCCTATTAATCTTTTCAATCTCAGATTTTGTAACAAAAATAAATTCTAAATGATTTAATTCTTTTTTCTCCTTCCCAATAACCAATTTAATCCAATCTTTTAACTTTTTTTCTTCGTGTAGATTAAAATCCTTAACTCTAGAAATAAATTCTATCTTCAAACTTATTTCATGTTAAATTCTAATTCTACTGTTGCTCCATTTCTGCTGAAACTAATTTTATCCGATAATTTCTCCATAAGGAAAATACCTCTACCATTTACATTTTCTATATTTTCAGGTGCAGTAGGATCCGGTATATTATTATAGTCGAATCCATTACCTTCATCGTCAACTTTAACGCTCAACTTATCACCTATCAAATCAAATGCAATGGTTACATCTTTTGATTCATCGAGCTTATTTCCATGCATTATAGCATTATTTGTTGCCTCCAGGGCGGCTATCAATATATTTCCGTATAAATCCTCTCCAATATGAAATTCTCCTGAAATTTCATCAATAATTTTTTCAACCTTTCTCAGGTTTTCAATTCTAGATGGTATTTTAAGCACTTTTTTCATTTATAAGTTACAAATTCAATTGTCATACCATTATACTTAGTATTGCAGAAGAATGTTTCCTAATAGAACAATATTCAATAATATTTATATGAAGCTTCCCAAATTTACAACGAATCTATTAAATTTTTACATCAATTACTCAACCAATCTTCAGGGTTTTGTTTTTCCAACTCCTTCCATACTTCAAAATGTAGTATAGATTGACCATTGTTTACATCAGCATAAACTTCACCTATATAATCTTTTGTATTAACAATATCACCTGTTTTTATCTTAACGTTAATTAAATTATGATAAACAGTATAATAATTTCCATGCCTTATTATTACAGTTGTATTTGCTCCTTTTATCGTAAAAACTTTAGATACTTCACCATTAAAAACTGCACGAGCACGGGTTTTAGGTACTGTTGTAATATCAATCCCGTTGTTTCTTATTTTTAAATTTTTTATGACTGGGTGTTCATGTTCTCCAAAATGATCTGTAATAATACCCTTTTCTGTTGGCCAAGGTAATCGACCTTTATTTGAAGCAAATTCATTAGAAATAATTCTATCAGCAGGAGTTAGCATTTCATATTTGCTTTTTGAAGCTTCTTTTCGAATTAAATCTTCAATCTCTTTATCAAGCTTTTTGGCTATCTTTTTTTTCTCCTCAATTTGTTTTAATAGATCCTCCTCCTGTTGCTGCAATTTCTGGATAATAATACCTATTTCATCCTGATCACTTTTTAATAATGCCTTTTCTGCCAGACTTTGGTTAACCATATTTATCATTTCATACTTTTTCGTCTTAAGCTCTTCAATATTTATTTCTATAAGTTTCTTTAAACGTGCAATTAATTTTATTTGAGTTAATCGATACTCCTTATACTGTTGTAGGTAACTAAATCTTGCATAAAACTGACTAATATCCTCACTAGCTAATAAATACATAAAATTAAGATTTGTATTACTATTCTTAAACGCATAATAGATCAGTGCTGCATATTCCTTTCTCGATTTTTCTAATTCTCCTTTTAATGATATCAGCTTGCTTGTATTCTCCTGTATTTCTCCTTCAGTTCTTTCAATATTATTATTCAACTCAAATATTAATTTATTCCTATTACTGATTTTTGATTTTAGTAATTTGAACTCTTGTAATGAATTATTTCTCTTATTCTTTGTATCATTCAATAATCTGTTTGTGAATTCTATTTCCTTCTCAATTTCCTCTTTCTTTCGAATAAGCCTATTCTTATCATTATCTTGTACAAAAGCCTCAATTACAAACAAAAGTAAAATACCTACCGCAATACTATTTCTTACTTTATTTTTCACTCACAATCATTTTTAAGATCAACAATTTTCTTTTTAAGTAATTCTGAACTATCCAATTCATAAGCATTTTCATAAGCTTCCAGTGCTTCCTGACAATTATCAAGTTTATCCATTATATCACCATAATGTTCTAAAACCTCTGAATTAGTATAAGCTCCATTCCTAATAGCATATTCAATAAAATTTCTTGCTTGTTTATAATCACCCATTTTGTATAATATCCAACCATATGTATCCAGATATGTTGGATTTTTGGGTTCTTTTTCTATAGTAAATTTGCTTAACTCCTCAGCTCTTTGAAGGTTATAACCTCTTAAAGAAAGATAGTAAGAATAGTTATTTCTAACAATCAAATTCTCAGGCTCAATTGCTAAAATAGCTTCAAAACAACTATCTGATTTTTCAAATTCTTCCTTCCCCCTATAGATCTCTGCAGCTAAATTGTATGCCTGAACTTTAATTTTATTATCTGTACTAGTCATCAATATTTCCTTAGTATCATTTATGGCTTTTTCACCTTCATTTAATCTATAGTAAGCACTTGCCCTAAATAGGTAAACATTTGGTCTATCTTCAAAAAAATTAAGACATTCTGTAGCAATAGATATTACATCTTCATTTTCCTCTAAATAACTATTTATAATCATGCTTTGCTCCCAAAGCATAAAATTAGATTTCTCATATAATAACGCACTATCCAAAAAGGGTTTTGCCTTTTCATATTTCTCCATATTAATATAAATATCAGCCTTTGCAGCATAATAAGGAAATTTCCTATCCTTATTTTCAATTTCATCTAATAAGTTATCTATCCGCATATAATTTTTTTGTAGAAACTCTATATTATTTATATACCCAACAACAATAGAAATTTTATCATTCAATGTAAGATCGGAACAACAAAATGCTTTTTTAAAATAGTAAAATGCACTATCCAGTATATTATCTTTTAAAAAAAATTCTCCGAAAGATAAAATAGCTATGCCATTACTTGAATCCTTTTTTAGTATTTCATGATACACTTCCTGGGCATAATTATTTCTATCTATTTCACTTAAATATTCAGCAAGCATACCATATCCTGTAATATCTTCCGGGAAATATTTTGTAATCAGTTGTAATTCATACACAGCAGAGTCATATTCTCTTTTCGCATGAAACAAATTATGTTTTAAAAGAATAACTTCTTTACTTTCCTGGTTTTCCTCTTCCATTAAACATAAAACCCTCATCGCCTCATCATTACTTCCCTCTTTACTATATAACATAGCCAGATTATACCTTATCTCATCATCTTCATTTATGTCTAAAATTCTTTCATACAATACAATTGCCTTGTCAACTATATCTAAATACTGATATATATCGGCTAATCTGAGAAGATACCATGTATTTGATGAATCCAGTGAAACAGCCATTTCGGCATAACTTTTAGCCTTTTCAATTTCTTTTTCTCGAAGATAAACCGAACTTAACTGGTAGTATGGTGCAGCTCTTTCAGGAAATATATTTATGCACGTATTATAAAGTGTTATCGCATTTTTATTATTCCCAAATAAGGCATGCTTGGTTGCATCAGTGAATAATTTATAATATTGTGTTTCTAAAAGACTACTAGCCTTATCTTGATCCCTGGATGTTCGTTCTTTCGTAATAAAGCAACTAGCCGGAACCAATACCAGCAGTGTTATATATATAATTCTATATGCCTTCATATTCACAATAATCTCCAATATTTAATGTTCCACTGGCTTTATTAATTTTGCTAAAATTCCCGACCAAAGAATTCTTTATCATACTTGAATCAACAACCGTATTCATTCCAATAATCGATCGTTCAAGATTTGAATTCTTTATAACAGAATTATCCTCAATACAAACAAATGGTCCTATTACAGAACTTTCTATTTCAACATTCGATCCGATGTATACAGGTTTAATAATTCTACTTCCTTCTTCTTCGGCCTTAGAAACGAATTTCTCCCTAGTAAGAACGCTCTCTGTACTTTTTAAAAACTCAGATTTATTTCCGCAATCCAACCATTTCTCAATAACTTTACATTTAATTCGTATTCCTTCATTTTTCATAGCCTGTAATGCATCGGTTAATTGAAATTCGCCTTTAACTGATTTATTCTGTTCAATTAAATCTTCAATTTTTTTCTTTAGTATTTCTGCCTTTTTAAAATAATATATCCCAATAATGGCTTTATCAGATACATATTTTTTAGGTTTCTCAGCAAAATCAGTAATGTAATCATCTTTATCTGTTAATACGACACCGTAATTTTCCGGATTTTTAACCGGAAGAGTCCATATAATTGCTTTGTCTGAAGTATTAATATTCATACTTCCTACAAACATAGTGTCAGCAAAGGCTATAATTACTTCATCTTCCAACGCACTCTGAGCGCAGTAAACTGCATGAGCTGTTCCTAATGCCTCTTTCTGATAGTGAATAAAACCTTTTGCACCAATCTTTTTAGATATATCTATCAGTTTCTTCTCAACATTACTTCCAAAATTACCAATAACGTAATGTACCTCCTCAATTTTCTCACCTGTAAATTTTTTCAAATCACTGACAATTCTTTCCACTAATGCTTTGCCTGCTATTTTTAATAAGGGTTTTGGAGTAATAAGGGTATGTGGTCTCATTCTTGTACCCATTCCCGCCATTGGTATAACTATTTTCATCTTTATTTATTTCTTTCCAGTATGTCCAAATCCTCCCTCTCCTCTATCAGAATCTTCTAATAAGCTAACTTTTTTCCAGTGAATATGTTCGTGTTTCGAAATTATCATCTGGCAAATTCTTTCTCCATCCTTTACAATAAAATCTTCATTTGACAAGTTAACCAGAATAATTTTTATCTCACCCCTGTAATCAGCATCTATGGTTCCAGGTGTGTTTAAAACTGATACTCCTTTTTTTATAGCCAATCCGGATCGTGGACGTATTTGAGCCTCATATCCAACAGGTAATTCAATAAAAAGTCCAGTTGGAACCAGAACCCTTTCCATGGGATGCATGACTAAATCTGCCTCTATATTTGCCCTAAGATCCATTCCAGCGGAATATTCTGTTGAATATTCAGGTAACTCATGATGTGACTTGTTTACTATTTTTACTTCCATTAAAAATTAACTTTCTTATATTAAAACCTTCACTGCTCAATATTATAATTGAATATGTAACTATCAATATAAATGAAAGACTATTCTTTAACCATACAGTAAAATTACATATTAAAAAAAACCGTATAGCAAATATTATTAATGCAATTCCTATATATTTTGATATCCTAATAATTTTATAATCAATTCTATAATATTTTCTGCCAAGAAAGTAGGAAACTACCATCATAGTAGAATAAGCTACTAAATGACCATATGCTGAGGCTAAATAAGAAAATTTTCTAACAAATAATACATTTGCTAACACTGTAATTGAAGCTCCAATAACTGTTAATAGTATAGCATAAAAAGTATGTTTAGTCAGTTTATACCAAATCGACAGATTAAAAAATATACCATAAAAAACATAAGCCACAAGCACTATTGGTACAACAATAAGTCCTTCGTGATATCGGGGTGAAATAAAATATTTTATATAATCGAGATAGAATAACATAAACATTACAATTATTATTACTACTCCGATAAAAAGTCGCATTATTCTGCTAAACACTTCCTTATCGTCTTTCTGCTTATAATAATTAAAGTAAAAGGGTTCAACAGCATACCGGAACATTTGAATGAAAATAAACATGAGTACAGCAATTCTATAATTGGCTCCATATATTCCCAATGCATACATTGCTTCATCCTTATTCAGAATTAAATGTTTCAGTAAAACCCTATCTAGCGTTTCATTTATGGTACCGGCAAGTCCAGCTATTAATAAAGGAAAAGAATATATTAAAACCTGTTTAAGTATGTTCCAGTCAAAGTGAATTTTATCTTCGAAAATTTCAGGAATCAGCAATAACAATATGCTTCCGCTTGCAATTAAATTAGCAACCAATACAAAGCTTATATCCTTATCAAAATTGATTCCCAATTTATCGAGCCAATCTAATTGAATATTTGGCAATATCTCATAAAACAATATAACAAATACTATGGTAATTACAACATTGGATATCTTTAATAATGAGAATTTTAACGCTTTCTCTTCTTTCCTTATTTTAGCAAAAGGTATTGTGCTAAACGCATCAATGGCTACTATTATAGTTATCAACACAATATATTCTACATTTCCACTATATTCCATTAAGGTAGCAATACGCTGCCTGAACAGGATAACTCCAAGAATAAATATAAATGATGTAGTTGCAAGAGAAGTTAATAGCGATGAAAACACAAGGTTTTTCTTGTCTTCGATTGCAAACCTGAAAAATCCAGTTTCAGTTCCATAGGTTAAAATCACCATCAGAAAAGTAACGTAGGCATACAATTCTGTTATAACTCCAAATTCCTGTACACTAAAGAGTCTAGTATAATATACGGTTAGAATAGAATAGTTAAGTACTTTAGGTACAATTGTGCCTAAACCATATATTATTGTTTGACCGGCAAGCTTTTTATAAAGTCTCAAGCATTTAAATATTAATCATTTTTTAACTTTGTATCACCAAATATATATTCTTATGAAACATTTCTACATTTCTGTTATTCTTCTAAGCCTTTTCATTCCCGTATCCTCTCAAACATTATTTCCTAAAGTAGTTTTTGAAACAAGTTTAGGTAATATGGTTTTTACTTTATATGATGAAACACCTTTTCATTGCGAGAACTTCACAAAATTAGTCAATGAAGGTTACTATAATAATCAACTTTTTCACCGAGTTATTAAAAATTTTATGATCCAGGCCGGAGATCCCGATTCAAAAAATGCACAACCAGCACAAGCTCTTGGAAGAGGTGGCCCAAACTACACTATACCTGCAGAGTTCGTTCCTTCTTATTATCATAAGCGTGGTGCGCTTGCTGCTGCCCGTCAACCTGACCAGGTTAATCCTAAAAAAGAATCGAGCGGATCACAATTCTATATAGTTCAGGGCAGAGTTTTTTCTGAAGCCGAATTAAACACCATGGCTCAACAGGGGATGCATATCCCTTTTACAAAAGAACAAATTGAAGTATATACTACTATTGGAGGCAGCCCTCATCTGGACTATGAATATTCAGTTTTTGGAGAATTGACCGAAGGATTTGACGTACTTGACAATATTGCTATTACATCGGTTGATAGGAACAACAGACCAATAAATGATGTAAAGATTATTAAGGCTTATCTCTTAAAATAGGTAGTATGATCGAAAAGATTAAAGATTTAAGACAAGAAATAGAGACTATTCAAATTAATACGCAGGAAAATCTTGAAGCATTTCGTTTGAAATACCTAAGTAAGAAAGGAATTATTTCACAATTATTCTCGGATTTCAAAAATATTCCTTCCGAACAAAAAAAAGAGGTCGGTCAACTTATTAATGAAATTAAAATAACAGCCACTTCAGTCTTTGAGAATTCCCAAAAATTATTAAATACGAGAAAGACTCAAGATCAGGGAGTTGATTATACGCTTACACCCTATCCGATAAAATTAGGTTCACGTCACCCTGTTTCTAAAATCCGTAAGGAGATAATTGATATATTTTCCAGGATAGGTTTTGCAGTATCTGAGGGTCCGGAAATTGAAGATGACTGGCACGTCTTTTCCGGATTAAATTTTCCTGAAGAACACCCTGCCCGTGATATGCAGGACACTTTTTTTATTTTTAAAAATCCTGACCATTTATTGCGCACACACACCTCTTCAGTTCAGATACGAGTTATGGAAAATACCAAACCTCCTATCAGACAACTTTTCCCTGGCAGAGTATTTAGAAACGAATCCATTTCGGCACGATCACATTGTATCTTTCATCAAATTGAAGGATTGTATATCGATACCGATGTATCTTTTGCTGATCTAAAACAAACACTGCTGTATTTTTCACAGGAATTATTTGGTTCTGAAACCCAGATCCGTCTGCGACCTTCCTTTTTCCCTTTTACCGAACCTTCTGCCGAACTTGATATTTCCTGTTCAATTTGTGGCGGACCAGGATGTAATGTCTGCAAGCATACTGGTTTTGTAGAAATTATGGGATGCGGTATGGTCGATCCCAATGTACTGGAATCTTCAGGAATTGATTCTAATAAGTATACGGGATTTGCTTTTGGAATGGGTATTGAACGTATTGCGATGCTCAAATATCAGATAAACGATATTCGTTATCTTTTTGAAAACGATATACGATTTTTATCACAGTTTACTTAGTCAAATAAGCGTTGATTTTTTCCGAAATGATTTTTATTCAAATGTTTGTAAGCTAATTCGGTAGCTTCACGTCCCCTTGGAGTTCTTTTCATAAATCCTTCTTTTATAAGGAAAGGTTCGTATACATCCTCAATTGTTCCAGGATCCTCACTTATAGCAGTACCAATTGTATTTAAACCTACAGGTCCCCCACCGAATTTGTCAATTATAACCGTAAGAATCTTATTATCCATTTCGTCTAATCCCCTCTCGTCAATGTTCATTTCATTCAAAGCATATTTTGCAATCTCATTATTTATGGTACCATCTCCTTTTATCTGAGCAAAATCACGCACCCTTCTCAACAAGGCATTGACAATACGGGGAGTACCTCTCGAACGACGACTTATTTCATAACCAGCATCTTTTTTTAAAGGAATATTTAATATTCTTGCCGATCGTTTTGCTATTGAACTTAATACTTCAGCATCGTAATAATCCAAATGAAATTTTATTCCAAATCTCGATCTTAAAGGACTTGTGAGTAATCCGGCCCGAGTTGTGGCGCCAATTAAAGTAAATTTATTTAAAGTAAGCTGAATGCTTCTTGAATTAGGACCTTTATCAATAAGTATATCAATTTTATAATCTTCCATGGCAGAATATAAAAATTCTTCAACCACAGGACTCAGCCGATGAATTTCATCAATAAACAGAATATCCTTTTCTTCCAATCCTGTAAGCAAACCAGCCAGATCTCCTGGCTTTTCAATAACAGGACCTGATGATACTTTTATATCCGATCCCATTTCATTTCTTATAATGTTGGCCAGCGAAGTTTTACCTAATCCAGGAGGTCCTGATAATAAAACGTGATCAAGGGGTTCATTTCTTTGTTTAGCCGCTTCTACAAATACTTTTAAATTTTTAACAATTCTGTCTTGTCCTTTAAACTCAAGAAATGTCCCGGGTCGAATAGCAATATCGTACTCCTTTTCCTCATCGTATAAACCTGTTTTTCTAATATCAAAAGAATCACTCATTGCTATCTGATAATTTTAGTATCATCATCCGGTAAATCTATCCTTACTCCATTAATCCTGTATTCTTTTCCCCCCTGGTAAGTTATCGTGACAACCAAATTCCCCTCTTCATCAAAACGTTTCCAATGCTTATCAGGAATTCCGCTGGAATAATATTGTTCTTCTTTAATATTTCCGTCAGGGTAGTAGTATTTATGTTTTCCATCCGGATTACCCTGTATGTATACTCCTTCAAAAAGTAAGGTTCCGTCGTCATAGTAATATTTCCATTTACCATCGCGTAAACCAGTTATAAACTGACCCTCAGCTTTCAGGTCGTTTATTTCCAAGAGCCATGCTCCTTCTTTTTCACCCTCCAGGTAATCTCCCTGTGTAATTATTTTTCCCTCTTCGTTGTATTCAGTATAATAGCCATCCTTCTTACCATTGTAGTAGCTCTCTTCAACAAATATATTACCATTAGTATAGTAACGAATCCATTGTCCGTTTTCCTGGTCGTTTTTAAAATATCCTACTTGTTCAATTTTTCCATCAGGAAAATAAAAAGTCCACTTGCCCTCCCTTTTATTATTCATATAATTACCTTCAGCTTTTAAATTTCCTGCCCGGTATAAATCTTTCCAGCCTCCTTCACGCTTTCCTTCCTTATCAATTATTCCTGTTGCAAGAAGCAGACCCTGATCATCGTAGATTTTTGATCCCATTATATTTCCATTAGTATCGAATGTTTTATGAATACCAACAGGGATATCATCTATATAGGGTCCACTTTCAACTATATTTCCCTGATCATCATGTTTTTCTTTAACTCTAATTTCTTTGTTCTCTTCATTGACTTTTTCAACCAGAATTCCGTTATCATAAAGTAATGTCAGAATCAGTATTCCACTCTGATTGTACTCTTTGTAGTAACCATGTAATAAGCCATTTTTATAGCTGGCTTCTTTTCTTATTTTTATTCCTTCATAAAATTCCAGCCATATTCCCTCTTTCTCGTTATTATCGTTGTACCTGTTAATTTTTTGACGTTCAACAATGAAACCTTTACTATATTGTTTAATCGTAATTATTCTTCCATCCTCAGCATATTCGATGCTAACTCCGTTTTTCTTATCATTTTCATAGGTAACAGTTTCACTAAGTTTTCCATCATCATAATAATAGTAACCTATTCCTTCTTTTATATTATTAACATATAATTCCTTGCTTTTTATTTTCCCAATAAATTCAGGTCTGGACCTGTCAGTAACATATTCATAATAATATCCGTTTCTTTTACCCAACAGATAGTTAATTTTTATGGTAGTATCTCCTGTGCTATTGTAGAATATCCAGATGCTATCCAATAATGAGTTTTTCCTGTTTCCTTCAGATTTGATGATACCGGTTGTATAATAAGTTTTCCAATATCCTTCAGGCTTCCCATCCTTCATATATCCTTCACTCAATACCTTGCCGTTTGGATAATACATTACATTATAACCATCAGGATCAATTGATGTATTATTCTGAGAAAACAAAGTGGCATTAAAAGCAATAAACATGTATAAAAACAGGATATACCTTTTCATATATCTAAAGTCCTAATTTTTCTGAAATTTCAAGCATTTTTCTTATGGGTTTTTCAGCTTTTTTTCTTAATTCCTCATTCATAATTACTTCAGGCATTTCGTAATATAGAGCTTTATATATTTTTTCCAATGTATTTAGCTTCATAAAATTACAATCGCTGCAAGCACACGTAGAATCTTTTGGTGGTGCAGGGATAAAAATTTTCTGAGGATTTGCCTTTTTCATTTGATGCAATATACCTGATTCGGTTGCAACTATATACTTTTTTGAATTGTCTTGTTTTGTATAATTCAGTAGCGATGCTGTCGATCCAATATGATCCGCTACCAGTAGTATAGGTTTTTCACATTCGGGATGAGCTATAATTTTTGCATCCGTATTTAGATTTTTTAGTTCCAAAATTCTTTCTAATGAAAATTTTTCATGCACATGGCAGGCTCCATCCCAAATAAGCATATCCCTTCCTGTTTTACTTTTAATATAGTTACCCAGATTCCGGTCGGGTGCAAAAATTATCTTTTCATTATCAGGAAGGAATTCTATAATTTTCATGGCATTTGACGAAGTACATATTATATCTGTTAAAGCTTTAATCTCTGCAGTTGTATTAATATAGCTTATAACAGTATGATCAGGATGTTCCGACACGAATTTTTTAAATTCTATTGGATCGCAGGAATCGGCAAGAGAACAGCCGGCTTTTAAATCAGGTAAGAGAACTTTTTTCTCAGGATTAATAATTTTTGCTGTTTCAGCCATAAAATGAACACCGGAAAAAAGTATTATATCAGCTGTAGTTTTTACAGCTTCCTGTGCCAAAGCCAGACTATCACCTACAAAGTCAGCAATATCCTGAATTTCTCCTTTCTGGTAATAGTGTGCCAGTATAACAGCATTTTTATCCTTTCTGAGTTTGTTAATCTCGCTTGTCAAATCAATGTCAGCCTTAACTTTAATGCTCAAGTAACCAAATTTTTTCAGATCCTTTTTATTGACTAAATTTTTCATATCAACCTTTAATAATAATAATAATATTTAATGTAAACCTATCTATGATAATGATGATAGTCTGTTAATTCTGTTAAAATTTTTTCTGTTTGTTTTTGCAAATTCGATAATTAAAAAATTACTCAATGAGTATTAACAGCAAAGATAATTTGAATAATATGGCTATCAGACTTTTGTATAAATATTAACAAGCTGTTAATAGTTGTTCCTGTGAAAAAAAATCAGATTATCAACACCCTTTAAATTGTTCTGTTCTGGTTAATATCTTGAGGGTTGTTTTTCAAAAATATCAGTTTGAAGTATCAAATAAAATAGTAGTATACAATCATATTATTTTGTCAAGTAGAAAATATAAAAACTTTGAATAAATAATTAACAATTTAGCGTGTGATATTGTTAATTGAATTTTTCGGCGCATGAATAACAATCCGATAATCTGTATATAGGATTAAACGGGCAATGGCCTACAAAGGAAAAGCACTGATGATGAAAATATAAGTATATTTGTTGCTATATTAAATAAAGACAGTATGAAGGTTGCCATAGCTAGTGATCATGCAGGATTTGAATTAAAAGTGCTGGTAAAAACATATCTTGAAGAGAAGGGTTATGAGGTAATGGATTTTGGTTCTTTTTCGTCCGAAAGCTCAGATTATCCTGATTTTGCGCATCCCTTGGCAGAAGCAATTGAACAGAATAAATTCGATTTCGGTATTTCCATGTGTGGAAGCGGTAATGGAATAAATATGGCGGCCAATAAACATCCTGGAATACGTTCAGCTCTTTGCTGGAAGAAGGAAATTGCCCAATTGGCCCGGAAACATAACGATGCTAACATATGTGCATTGCCTGCAAGATTCATCGATCTGGAACAGGCAAAAGAGATTATTGATTGTTTTTTAACAACCGATTTTGAAGGAGGGCGGCATAAACGAAGGATAGAAAAAATACCTTTATAATATATAACAATATGCTTTCCAACACATCGCGATATGCTATCAGGGCTTTGATCTATATAGCAATCAATGCCAAGGATAAAAAGAAGATAGGTATAAAAAAAATAGCGGAAGATCTTGATATTCCGTCCCCATTTCTGGCGAAGATATTGCAAACCTTAGCCAAGCATAAAGTAATTTCATCGACTAAAGGGCCGAATGGGGGTTTTGGTATATCGGAATTGACACTCGAAATGAACCTGATGAGCATTATAAAAATCATTGATGGAGATGACCTGTTCAAACAATGTGTAATTACAAACCGAAATTGTCCTGATAAAAAAGGTGCTACCTGTGCCTTGCATAATCATTACGAGGCAATTCGTAAAAGCATAAAAGACATGTTTTCCGGACATACTATTGGGACTCTGGCTCAGGAATTCATCAACTCCGGGAAGAAGATCGAACTGTAAAATTAGAATACGTCAAGAAAACTGTCCACCCTACGGCTATTCCCGCAATATCAGCAATAAAATCATACCAGTCACCATGCCTCGAAACAGTTAAAAGATATTGAAGCCATTCAGAAAGCAGTGCATATCCTATAACTAATGCGGTAAATTTTAAAATTTGATTATTGTAATAACGACCCGAAGCTTTCAAATCGATAAGTAATAATACCTCAAGTAGCAGAAAGAGAATGAAGTGAACTACTTTATCAAAATAGGGAATATTCAATAAATTATCTTTCGGTAACTTATCTCCTGGCATAAGCAATAGAAATGCAATAATAATTGCCCAAAGTATCGATTTCCAGAATTTCAGTATTTTGTTCATATACTATTTGAAATAGAATTTTTTAACGATCCATGATCAGGTAATTCTTATCAAGCTCATGCTCCAGTGAACGATTAACAGGTGAAGTTGTTTTAAAATCATAAGCAGCTTTAGAATCGAAATCACCAAAAGAGATATAATGAAAAGCCTGACCTAAACAAGGGTCTGTTTCATCGCCCCAGTCTTTATCCAATCCTTCGGAAGTTGTATAATCAACAGGTAATCCATTATAGAAATCTCCGTAACCATCGGCATTTTCAAGTTGTGTTGTTACTGGATATATATACCAATCGTGAAAAAGCCATCCGTACATTCCAACAGGTTTTCCATGAGTAGGTGTGCCAATCAAATAAACATCCATGTAGGGTTCAAGTGAGTTAATTACCAGTTCGCTGGCTGAGGCAGAAAACTGTGTGGTAAGAAAGAATATGCGATCGAGGTTCAGATTAAGGTCATGCAATGCAAAATTTGTGGTTGAATCATATGATGGACCAACGATATCGTTATGTACACGTGAAAACATAGGATGGCCAATGGCAGTTAGGGGAGCTGTCATATTGGCAAATTGCTCGGCCAGACTTATGTATCCGCCCCCGTTATATCGTAAATCGACAATAAGCTCCGTAATGCTGTTATCTTTAAAATAACTAAAAGCCTCATTCAGTTCATCGTCAGTATATCCCAGAAAACTGTCATAAACCAGGTATCCTGTCTGATGCCCCGAAACATTAAATATATTTTTATAAAACACACCGTTTTGTTGAATAGCAGATTTTGAAAGAGTGATTTCATGTAAAACATCATCAAAATCAATAATTTCAAATGTATAGGTAGCTGGACTATCATCTAAAAATTCATCATAATCCTCGAATAATAATGATGGAATTCCATTGATAGACTGAACAATATAACCTTTTCGCAATCCCAGCTCATGGGCTTCAGAGTTCTCATAAACATAGAGTATGCGCAATTTATTCTTTGGATCGAAACGAATCATAAATCCAAATCCAAAAGTTTCTCCCTCCTGAAATATAGCTTCAAGTACTTCTTTATCTTCAACAAAACTCCATTTATCGATAGGCTTATATACAAGAGCTTCCAATAAATCAGAGGGTTCACTGAACTGAAAAATATCAAGCGAAGGAACTTCCTGGTACCATAAATACCAGGAATTCATCAATTCATCGATAACAACATAAATACTGTCTTCACTCGAAATAGGATTGGGCTTATCCTTTTTTTCACAACCTGTGAATGAGGTAAAAATTAAGACAAGTAGAAATGCCGTATAAACAAAAGAGCGAAGTAATTTTATTCCTGGGTTTTTCATATTGATAGTTTCCTGGTTTGTAAATATATTCTTTAAAACAAGAAAGTACTGCAGCTAATTTGATACAATAATTTTATATCTTGCTTTATACAGTCAATAAACAATACGATAGAACGAAAAGTTTGTTTTGAAAATTATAGCATTCTCATCAATTTGTTACGATTATTTTCCTGAAAAGAATGTCGCTGTTCCGGGAGGCAACAGCCTGAATTTTGCTGTGCAAATCAACGCATTCGAAGGAACTGAGGTGGCATTGGCAGGTTTCATTGGTACCGACCAAGCAGCCGGTGAAATATTGGAATTATGCCTGCAAAAAGGGATTGATACGCGCTTTCTGGTTCAGTTAAAAGGAAATACAGCAACGAATAAATTATACATTACTTCTGAGGGTGAACGTTTTTCCAAACCAGGTGAATGGCAAAATGGGGTAAAGGATAATGGTATTTTCACTGAAAAAACCTGGGATTTCATCCTCGCTCATGATATTATATCATTGACTTGTAACGACAGACACCTGGATGAACTAATTCAAAGACGGACAAAAAATAATTTTGTATCAGTCGATTTTATGCATTTCGATACAACTGATTTAATTGGCAGGTATTTACCCGGAATTGACATTGCATTTGTTAGTCCTGAAAACAGAGGGCTCAGATTATTAAAAGAATTGGCCTTCACTGCGAATAAACCTGTTGTAGTTATGTTGGGGGAGGAGGGGAGTGTTGCTTTCTATGGAGGCTCGGAATACAGGCAAAAAGCTTTCAAAGTTGGAAAAGTGATTGATACCACAGGTTGCGGCGATGCATACCAGGCTGGGTTTTGTTATGCTCTCAATCATTCTGCCACACCGGAAGAAGCCATGTATCTGGCAACCGAAACTGCGACCAAAGTTTTAAAAGGTTATGGAGGGATTATACAATCTTAATTTTCAATGCATAAATTAATTTACTACGAACATTTATTCGTAATTTAAGTTTTGATAACATAGTTTATGGATCAATTTATTTTACAATGAAAAAAGTAATTTTTCTATTATTATGTAGTCGGTGTTTCTTACTGATTCATGCAGAAAAACTTCCATTACGTACTGAAATCAGTTTAAATGGAACCTGGAACTTCACTCCTGAAAATTCCACTACACAGAATATTGTGGTTCCGGATTATTGGGACGCTCATTCTCAATTTAGTGATGTTGACCGGGCTGTTTATGAGCGCAAAGTTTTTATTCCCGGAAATTCTGAGTGGGAAAATAAAATAATTCAGATTGAATTTGAGGGAGTAAATTTCATTGCAGCAATTTATATTAATAATAAACTTGTTGATACTCATACCGGTGGCTGGATACCTTTCACAGTTGATATAACAAAATATGTAAAAGCCGGAGAATCGTTTCTGCTTAAAGTCGATGTAAAAGGAGGCAACTACGAACCTATTGTTGATGGGCAGGGGAATCTTCAGTGGCCGGTAGGTTTTAGCGGACAGAAAGAAAAATGGGGTATCATTTTCGATGTATGGTTAAGGGCATATGGACAGGTAAATTTGCAGGATGCTTTTATTCAAACCTCTTACAGAAATAAATCGGTCAAAGTCGATTATACACTTAAGAATGATACAAAGAGTAGACGAAAAATAATTATAGAATCAAAAATTGTACCGGCCATTAATATCAATAGTGTTGAACGCGAAATAAAATCGGAAATTATTGAACTTGATGCGAATAAAACAAATACGGTTCAACTTGAATCTGCATGGAACGACACAAAACTCTGGTCTCCGGCCGATCCGTTTTTGTACTATCTGCAAACCTCCATTATAGATGCAGAAAACGGGAATTTAATTGATAGTGAAACGCGACGATTTGGTTTTCGTGAAATCTGGGTTGAAGGATCACGGTTGATGTTCAATGGAAATCCCTTTACTATTTTAGGAGCCAACATTGTACAGCATAGCGAGTTTTACGACAGTCAGCGTTATTGGTACATGACTCCCGAAACCTGGAATCAAAGTATCGATAGATTATTTGATTTGAATTTACGAACGGTTCGTTTTCATATGCAACCTGCGCCCGATTTTATTCTGGATATAGCCGATGAAAGAGGTCTGCTGGTGATGGATGAAGCAGCCATTTATGCGAGGGAGTATATTCTGAAAGCCAATAAAGAGGAATACCTAAAAAATTGCAAAAAATGGATTGAGCCCTGGGTAAAAGACCGGAGGAACCATCCCAGCATCGTTGTTTGGAGTGCAGAGAATGAGATGGGAGTTGGATGGCTCAATTGGATGACTTCTGAAGAAATGAAATCACTGGGCGATACTATTCGTCTCTATGATACAACAAGGCCTGTAAATTATGATGGCGATCGGGATGTGGGTGACCAACTGGTAAATTTACATTATCCTGAAACTTATAAGGGCACGGTAAAGGGGTCGATATACAGTTGGGCAGATAGTCTTCATCAGGATAAACCTACCGGAGTGGGAGAGTTTATCACACATTACGGGGAATATGGACTTATGAATCAATGGTGGATGGGAACCTGGATAAGGGGTATGCGCTATGTATATTTCAGCGATATAAGGCCCTACAGGCACGACTGGGCCTGGCTTCGATCGGATAATACACCCTGTATTGAGAACCTGAAGAATAGTCTTTCGCCTGTGGCACTTTTCGATAAGGAATATGATGATGAAGGGATTGAGCCTCTTTTGTATAAAAATTATCCATTACTTATGGCCGGCGATACTGCAAATCGAACGTTAATATTATATAACGACGAATTTGCTGATACGGTAATAACTATAGAAGTGATCATTAAATCCTCGGAAACCTACCAGGCGGTGTACAACTATAATGGCGATCGGACGCCCATACAGCGGGTAATTGCACAGGGAAGTAAAACTTACTTTGTACCTTTGGGTGAGCATGTCGATATACCCTTTTCTTTTCAGGTACCACCTCTTTATGAAGGGTTTGTTGATTATATAGACATGGAATTAATAGCCCGTAAAAAAGGAGAAATAAAATTCAGGGAATCAAAAAGATTTAATCTTCGATACGGTGAAAATAAAAGTGTGGCTGTAATTTCTTCGCAAGTTTTATTATTAGATTCAAAACCACCGGAATTTTAAGGTTTGAACGCGTTTACATTTTCTCCCAGGATGTACCTTCTTTGGTATCTTTCAGGATAATGCCTATAGCTGCCAGTTTATCGCGCAGAACATCGGAAGTAGTGAAATCTTTATTTTTTCTTGCTTCAAGGCGTAAATTGATAATCAGGTCAATCAATTCTTTCTCAAGAGAATTTTCAGATGGGGTGTTTTTATCATTTCTTAATCCTAAAATAGAAAAACATACAGTTTCCATAAATCCTTTGAACTGCTTCAGATCTTCTTTTGTTAGCGTTTCTTTGCCTTCAGCCAGCAGGTTTATTGCAGTAACACTTTCAAACAGTTGAGCAATGGCGATAGGGGTATTCAAATCGTCGTTCAAAGCTTTGTAGCATTTGGTTTCAATAGCAGCAATATCGATAGTTGAATGGTTGGATGGATTGATAGAGGAAAAAACTTCAAAAGATTTTAAAAGTCTTATGAGTCCTTTTTCCGAGGCCTGCAGTGCTTCGTTCGAAAAATCGAGTGTACTGCGATAATGAGCCTGAAGTATAAAAAATTTGATTACCATGGGTCCATAGGCTCGTTCTAATTTTACATGATTGCCGGAAAACAGTTCACGAAGTGTGATGAAATTGTTTAGGGAACGGGCCATTTTCTGACCATCGATGGTGATCATATTATTATGCATCCAGTAACGTACGTGCTCGACTCCGTTCGCTGCAACCGACTGGGCTATTTCACATTCATGATGAGGGAAGATCAGATCCATACCGCCCCCATGAATATCGAAAGTTGTTCCGAGGTATTTGGTACCCATGGCTGAACATTCCAGATGCCAACCGGGAAAACCCTCGCTCCATTCTGAGGGCCAGCGCATAATATGTTCGGGACTGGCTTTTTTCCACAGGGCAAAATCGAGAGGACTTCTTTTCTCCGACTGTCCCTCCAGTTCGCGTGTATTGGAAAGCATATCCTCTACTTTGCGACCCGATAATTTTCCGTAGGTATATTTTTTATTATAGGTACCGATATCGAAATAAACCGATCCGTTAACTTCATAAGCAAAGCCGGCAGCCAGGATTTTCCTTATCATTTCCTGTTGTTCAATGATATGGCCTGAAGCCTGTGGTTCAATGCAAGGAGGAAGGGTATTTAATTCTTTCAGAACTTCCTGGAAGGCAAGTTTATACTTTTGTACAATTTCCATGGGTTCAAGTTCTTCCAGTCGGGCCTTCTTTTCAATACGGTCTTCACCTGCTCCGGACAGTTCGTCTTCCAGGTGCCCGACATCGGTGATATTACGCACATAACGGACTTTGTATCCGAGATGAAGAAGATACCGGTAAAGTATATCGAAGGTAATGGCCATTCGCACATGACCCAGATGAGGTTCACTGTATACTGTGGGGCCGCAAACATATAAACCTGCAAATGGAGGGTTGATAGGGATGAATTGTTCTTTTTTACGGGAAAGTGAATTATAAATGTAAAGTGGATGTTCCATTCTTCAGGCAATAAGTTGTAGGTTCACCTGCAAAGGTAAAAATTATTGCAGGCCTGTATCCCGAATTTTTCAACCTTTTGTTATTTGCTAAAACTTTGAATTGGACAGACCTTCTTTAGCCGAATCATAACCTATCTGAAAAATAGTTTTTGCCTTGCGCAGATCCAGTAGTCCGTATTCTGTGAGACCCTGGGGCTCGATAAACAGGTCGGCAAGACTTTTCTTGCGTTGAATTGCCGATGCCACAGCCAAATGGAAAGTGCGTTCTATAATTTGCAGGGGATTTTTAACAGTTTCATACTGACCCAGGGGATTGACGTGTACGGCAATAATATTTCGACACCGGCTTCTGATGGGTTCAATGGGCAGATTATCCATTACACCTCCATCGGTGTAAGGAATCCCATCAATTTTTTGCATTTCAAATAAAAAAGGGATGCTTGAAGAGGCTATCAATACATCAATTAATTGCC
>CAZQCO010000036.1:0-33197 GCA_964592225.1 uncultured Bacteroidales bacterium | reverse complement strand
CAAGATCCAAGAAAGCGATTTAATGAAGAAGATTTTCAGATTATGAATGGGTGGGGATTTGATTTTGATTTATTGATTCGGGATTTCATGTTGGAAGCAGATTCTTGATAAATTTATTCTAAAAAGTAAAGAATCTCTCTTTTTTCTTTCCTTCCACATTTTTAACGTTGGTAGATTATTTCAGCTCATATTGATAACTGGCTTGTACAGCCTTATCAGTATTGTTAACTACTTTATCTGTCCGTAAGTCGTGAAATTTGTAATTTAGATTAATGAAGCAAGTTGATTTGTACACCTTTAACTACTTGTAGATATTGTGAAATTTATTTTTGGGCTATTTTCAATTATCCTGCCACTTATAGCATTTTCACAACAGAATGATTCTCTTTATGTTGTAACTGAACCATATTATTCTTTTAAGAATAAGCTTTCCATTCATTTATATGGCATTACAAAATTCAACAATATTGAGATCAGGGATCCTTCGGCCGACACCATAATCAGATATCAACCAAATGAAAACTTCAATATAGGAGCCGGATTTAATTATAAATGGGCAGGAATTAGCGGAGCTTTCAATTTTAAGTTTATTAATAATGATAATCATATATACGGTAATACCACAAGCTTTGATCTGCAGAGCGATATTTATACACGAAAGTATATATGGACGATAAACCTTCAATCCTATTACGGGTTTTACTGGGGAAATGTAAATGTATTTGATACTACATGGAGTATCAGAGATTCTGTTCCGCTGCGGCCCGATATTATTAGTGTCAATCTGGGGGCTAATATGATATATACCTTTAATCATGAAAAATTTTCATTTAAAGCACCCTATGTCTATACTGAAAGGCAAATGCGATCGGCAGGATCGTGGCTATATGGAGCCTATATATCACTTTACTCATTACAAACCGATTCTGTTATAGTACCAATCATGCTTCAGACCGCTTATCCGTTATATGATAGTCTTACTTCATTAACTACTTTTAATATAGGTAGCAGCATTGGATACTCTTATACCTTTATCTTTTTCGACAAGTTTTATTTTAACGGAACCTTGATGATCGGTCTCTCATTGCAGGCAGTGGGAGCCTATGATCTTTTTGGTAGAATGTTAATGGAGGAAGGAAAGTTCTCAACAAAATCTCATTTGCGCCTATCGCTCGGAGCTAATGATGATAAGAGCTATTATGGGATTTCGGTAATACTGGACAGCTACCCAATTCGAAATCAGTTTGAATCTTCTTTTGTTTATAACTATGGGAAAGTGCGCATATTTTACGGACGTCACATAAACTGGAACAATAAAAAGAGAAGGAATAAGGAAGGGTAATAAAAAAAGAAAGCCTGCGATAAGTAGTGCAAGCTTTCTGCTAATATGGGTCAAATCGTTAGGGCTAATGGGGCACTAATTTAACTATTTCCTCGGATATTGCAAGAATATAGCTAAAAAAAATTGATATTACGATCTATGTCAATCTCATTATTCTTTATAATTTATTCATTGTCAATCTGATCTCGGCATTAGTATTTAATAATTTTTCTGACTTTTTATTAGAAGCATTTTGCCACTATTGGATATTGCTTATAAAGGATCAGAATTCGTTTCTATAAAATAATGTTGTCACTTTGAGGCGAGAGCTGGTTCTCAGATTTTGGATGAATATTGGAAAGAATTGTTCTTTACTTATACAATTCAGTATTATTATAATTGGCAAAATTTCACCATTTAATCCATATTAACTAAAGGTTTTCTCTACGTTCTAAAATATTAATACCATATTTGGGAAGTACTGATTAAGTGAAACTTTATATTTAATTGTATACTTAGTATAAACTCTATTATACATGATAAGATCCGTATTCTCGTTTACCTTGTTCCTTTCAACGATAATATTTATCGAAGCGCATGTGAGTGGGCAATCTTTATTAATAGATTTGGATACAACATTCTCGTATTTTGCAGCACAGGAAGAACCGTCTGCCGATTGGTATATGCCAGAATTCGACGACTCGGAATGGCCGGTAAATACTCATACTATAGGATTCGGTACAGATTTTCAGTATGTAACTATAAGTCCGGAAACAAAATCGTTATACTTGCGCTATAAATTTAATTTAAGTAATCCTCAGAATATCAAGAAACTGAGTTATCTCGGTGATTATGATGATGGCTTCATTACCTATCTCAATGGCAAAGAGATTCTCAGGGTCAATATTACCGATTCGGTTAAATTTCCGGCTTATGATAATATTACCACTCGTTCACATGAAATGGAAAGTTTTACATCCTATCCGGTTTATGGTTATTATCTCGACACAATGATTTTGGATACTTGTCTGGTCGAAGGTGAAAATGTAATTGCTGTTCATATTTTGAATGACAGCCTCGATGGTTCCGACCTGTTCTATCTTCTAAGAATGTATAATATAACAAACTCGACTTATAATTTATACAGCATGGCCTTTCGATATAAACGACAATATTTTATCGATTCGGTAAATTTCCCACTCGTGATGATCGAAACTGATGAATTTGGAATTCCTTATAAGAATATGAGAGTTAAAGCATTTATGGGTATTATAGATAATGGACCCGGAGCTTACAATAAACCCGCCGATTCATGCAATGTATATTATGGTAATGTTTCCATTGAGGTCAGGGGACAATCTTCATCGGAATTTCCAAAAAGGTCGTATAGATTTGAACTGAAAGATGATGATGATGAGGATTTAAATGCAGTGCTGTTGGGAATGCCATCGAATGACGACTGGATACTGTTTGGACCTTTTCAGGACAAGGCTCAGTTTCGCAATCCTATGGTATTCGATCTGGCCAGACGTTTTGGACGATATCAGCCCAAGACCCGTTACTGTGAAGTTATGCTGAACGGTGAATCTGTGGGATTATATACACTTACGGAAACCATAAAGCGAGGAGAGGGCCGTATCGATATAGCCCGCTTAAGGCCGGTAGAAGTTGATGGGATTGATGTTACCGGAGGGTACATAATGAAATACGATAAACCATCAGGCCGACTCGAAATTATTTATCCTAGACCTGATGAAATTGTTCCTGAACAAGTCGATTATATTTCGGATTTCATGGCAGAATATAAGGCAACTCTGTTTAGTGATTTGTTTAGTGATCCTGATGCTGGTTTCAGAAGATACATGGATGCTACATCTCTTGCTGATTATATGATTATGATAGAATTTCCGAAAAATTGCGATGGATATATGTTCAGTACCTATTTATATAAGGACCGGGCCGACAGGAATAATAAAATCATATACGGTCCTGTATGGGATAATGATCTGTCATTTGGTAATACCTATTTTCAGGACGGAGCCTCTACTGATGGCTGGCACTTTGAATATCCTTACGACCATACAAATATATATATGTTGCGTATGCTTCAGGATACAGCATTTGTTCATTTATTACAAGCTCGCTGGACTATGGCACGAAACAGCTTTCTTCATGCCGATTCCATTATGGATTATATCGACTCAACGGTTTCTCTTCTCGCTGAACCAATAGCCCGTAATTATTATGTCTGGCCACTAATCGATCTGGATATTTGGCATTCCAACTATGTATCGGTTTCCTATGAGGATGAAATTAATAATATTAAAAGCTGGATTATGGACCGATTGGAGTGGATTGACAATAATATTGGAGAACTCTATTATGAGATTGACTATTACCCAAATCAAATTCCTGAAATTACCAGAGAACATTTTGGTTTTGAAGTGTTTCCAAATCCTTTCAGTGATAAGTTGACAATAACTTTCTCGAGCTCTGATAATATTGAAATACAAATGAATATCTATGATATTTCCGGACAGCTAAAGTATGCTGAAAGAGATCTTATAGAAGAGGGACTCTCGCAAATTCAAATTGAAAATTCAGATGTCCAACAATTGGTGCCAGGTATTTATATCCTGCGTATTACTAGTGGTGATGGATTCGTAGCTACAAGAAAACTGGTAAAACATTAGGAATCTCAAAACCTAAATGGATTTAAGTTAAACAGGTATTAATTACCGGAATAAATCAGTACTTGTAGCGTTTCTTCCAGATATTTATAAGTCGTTCAAGGTACTTTTCTTCCTGCGGATTATTCTGGGGTGAATACAAAATAGTGCCATTTATCTGATCGGGCAGGTACTGATCATCAATGAAATGGTTATCGAATTCATGGGCATATTTATAATCTTTCCCATAACCAAGTTCTTTCATGAGAGAAGTGGGTGCATTCCTCAGATGTAAGGGAACGGGCAGATCTCCGGTTTTCTTAACAAGTCCCTGTGCGTCGGAAATAGCCTTGTAAGCGGAATTACTTTTCGGCGAATTAGCCAGGTAAATTGTCGTTTCTGATAAAATAATTCTCGATTCGGGCCATCCAATTTTATTAATAGCATCAAAACAGGTGTTAGCCAGTAGTAAAGCATTCGGGTTGGCAAGTCCAATATCTTCTGCTGCCAGAACGACCAGGCGCCTGGCAATGAATTTTGGATCTTCTCCTCCTTCAACCATCCTGGCCAACCAATAAACTGCTGCATTCGGATCGCTACCTCTTATCGATTTTATGAAAGCCGATATGATATCATAGTGCAACTCTCCATTTTTATCATATAAGGCAATATTTTCCTGTAGACGATCGGTAACAATTTTATCGGTGATGGTAATTTCCTTGATTCCAGTTTTATTCTGTGATGCAACAACCAGTTCAAGAATATTTAATAGTTTCCGTCCATCGCCACCGGAAAAACGCAATATGGCTTCATTCTCACTTACTTTAATTTTAAGTTTTTTGAGGTAGCTATCCTGTTTCAGAGCGTTATCCAGTAATTTCAGCAATTCTTCTTTATTTAACGATTTAAGAACATAAACCTGGCATCGGGAAAGAAGTGGAGAAATAACCTCGAATGATGGATTTTCAGTTGTAGCTCCTATGAGAGTTATAATACCTTCTTCAACGGCACCAAGCAAACTATCTTGTTGCGACTTACTGAAACGATGAATTTCATCGATGAAAAGAATGGGATTGGGTACATTAAAAAATTGCTGTTTTTTAGCTTTTTCTATCGTTTCACGAACATCTTTTACTCCCGAATTAACAGCACTTAAATTATAAAACGAACGTTTTAAAGTATTGGCAATTATTCGGGCGAGTGTTGTTTTACCCACTCCTGGAGGCCCCCATAATATAAAAGAAGGTATCTGACCACTCTCAATAGATTGCCTTAAAATTGCACTTTCGCCCACCAGATGTTCCTGTCCAACAAAATCCCGGAGTATCTGCGGACGCATCCGATCGGCAAGAGGTTGATTACTTTTTATTTCCATTTATTCATTACTTGGTGTAAACATAGGAACAATTCTTTAGTTGTAAAAATTCAATCATAAGCCTTCATGACTACAATTTTCTTTTTCAATTCCCTATGATAATTTTTTTATATTTGATAAAAATCCAAAGAATGCAGCTAATGAAGGATAAAGTAGTTATTATTACCGGAGCTTCTTCGGGTATAGGATTAGCGTGTGCAAAGGCTTTCTGTAGAGAAAAGGCAAAACTTGTATTAGCTGCCCGTTCTATTGATAGGTTAAATGAAATAGTAAATGAACTTGATTCCGGTGGTGAAAGGTGCATAGCTGTGAAAACTGATGTTGCTGTCGAGGAGGATTGTAAAAATCTGATTCAACAGGCGGTTGCAAAATTTGGAAAGATTGATATCCTGATTAATAATGCAGGAATATCGATGAGGGCTATCTTTGATGATGTTGAAATTCCTGTTCTCAAGAGGATTATGGATGTGAATTTCTGGGGAACAGTTTATTGTACAAAATATGCACTTCCCTATCTACAGCAAACAAAGGGGACTATCGTGGGAGTTAGCTCAATAGCGGGCTTTCATGGTTTGCCTGGCAGGACGGCTTATTCTGCTTCAAAATTTGCTATACATGGATTTCTTGAAAGCATCAGGACAGAAAATATGAGGAAAGGAGTACATGTTTTAGTTTTGGCAGCAAGTTTCACTTCTTCAAATATTCGTAAAAATGCTCTCGATGCACATGGAAATCCTCAGAGAGAAACACCCCGTCATGAGGAAAAATTATTCTCACCGGAAAAAGTGGCAAAAAACCTCATTCGCTCTATCCGAAAGAAAAAAAGAAACCGCATAATGTCTTTAGAAGGACAGTTGATGGTATTGTTTCAGCGCATAGTTCCTGCCCTCACAGATTGGGTTATCATTAGAAAATTTGAACGTGAACCTAATTCCCCTTTAAAAAAATTATAGCAATTAGCATGTTATCAAACGAAATACAAATTAGGGTAAGGTATTGTGAGGTTGACAGGATGGGATATCTTCATCATGGAAATTATGCTATATATTTCGAGGAAGGCAGAACTGAATTAATCAGAAAATTAGGACTTACCTATCGGGAGATGGAGGATCAGGGAATTCTATTACCTGTTAGGGAACTTTTCATCCGCTACCATAAGCCTGCATTATATGATGATAAGATCACAATAAAAACATCTTTAATCAAAAGCCCTTCTGCAAGACTCGAATTTGAATACCAGATGATGAATTCCGCAGGGGAATTACTAAGCGAAGCAAAAACCACCCTTGTATTTGTGGATGCAGAATCACGAAAACCTATAAGGGTTCCCGATTTTTTCGATAAACTCATCGCTCCCTATTTTTCAAAATAAATCTCACATTTTATCAAAGATGTATTTGTAGTATTTTTGCTACAAATAATTGATGCATGTCTGAGAGACCTGAAGAATTTATTGATAAAAAATATCTTGAACCTTACCTTGATATAATATACGAACTTAACCGGATACGTTCCGATGAATCGAACGAGAAGGTGTATAAAGCGTTTATCAAACTTGTTGAGACGAAATCGGGAAAGACAACAGTTTATAAAAAAGATTTTATTTTATCAGTTCTGAGTATTGCCCGAATAGCTGTTGTGGAAATAGGTCTTGGACGTACATCGGTGATCAGTTTGTTTTTGTACCGTTCATTTGATAATGGGGGCATGGTTTTTAAAGAGCTTAAGAATGAGTATGATGATTCGGTGGCTATTATTGTTGAAGGCTTAACGAAGGTTAACCAGATAGGCGAGAAAACCTCCTCTTCGCAAGCTGAAAATTTCAGACGTTTGTTATTAAATCTGGCACGTGATGTCAGAGTGATCCTGATTCGTCTTGCAGAACAGACTGAGATTATGCGCGAAATGCATCATAACAAACCTGAAGATCAGATCAAGCTTGCCTCTGAAGCAGTATTCCTATATGCTCCTTTAGCACATCGTCTGGGATTGTATCTGATCAAATCTGAAATGGAGGATCTCTCATTAAAATATACCGACCGGAAAACCTATGATTTGATAGCAAAAAAACTGACGGAAACCATGCGGACACGCAAGAGCTTTATTAATGAATTCATAACCCCTATTGATGAAACACTGAAAAAGCACGATTTTAATTTTGAAATAATAGGTAGGCCCAAGTCAATCTATTCGATCTGGAATAAAATGAAGAAGAAGGAGGTCGAATTTGAAGATATTTATGATTTGTTTGCAATTCGCATTATACTTAAAAGTGAACCGCAGCATGAGAAAGCAGATTGTTGGCAGGTATATTCGTCTGTAACTGATATTTATCAACCTAATCCACTTCGTTTGCGCGATTGGATATCTGTTCCCAAAACCAATGGATATGAATCCTTACATACAACTGTTGTTGCGCCTGGCGGCCGGTGGGTTGAAGTACAGATCAGAACGGAGAGAATGAATGAAATAGCGGAGAAAGGAGTTGCTGCTCATTGGAAGTATAAGGGCGCTGAAGGAGAACAGGGTCTGGATGAGTGGTTGGGGATTGTTCGTGAAATTCTGGAAACACCTGAACAGGATGCCGGCAATTTTATTGACGATTTTAAACTTAGCTTATATTCCAAGGAAATATTCGTATTTACACCTAAGGGCGATCTTCGAAAATTTCCCGAGGGTGCTACTGTTCTCGATTTTGCCTACGATATTCATACCGATTTGGGAGCCGCTTGTACCGGAGCAAGAGTGAATGGGAAAAACGTTCCCATCCGCTATAAAATGCAGAACGGAGATAAAATTGAAATAATTTCATCCAAAACCCAGGTGCCGAATTTGGATTGGCTTAATTATGTGGTTACATCGAAAGCTCAGAAAAAAATTCGTCAAAAACTGGATGAAGAACAAACCCGGGAAGCTGACAATGGGAAAGAGATCATAAAGCGTCGGTTCAGAAACTGGAAGATTGATTATAATGATAATGTTATCAGAAATCTTCTGAAAAAATATAATCTTCCTAATGCCCAGGAATTCTATAGTCTTATTTCAAACAATAAAATCGATTTAATTGAAATAAAAGAATTCCTTAAGTCGGAGAAATTGCCAGGCGATCAGGACACTACTTCATTGAAAGAGCTGGATGTGAACCTCAGAAGTCAAGCTACCGATGAGCAATTCGAAGATTTTTTGGTTATTGATGAGAAAGTTGCGAATGTCGATTATAAACTGGCGAAATGTTGTTCGCCAATTATGGGCGATAGTGTTTTTGGATTTGTTACAGTAATGGAGGGTATCAAGATTCATCGTACAAATTGTCCGAATGCAGCTCAGCTCATTGGTAAGTATGGTTACCGGATAGTTCAGGCAAAGTGGACTCGTAAAGATAAGGGCTCGATATTTCCGGTGGATATTCATTTGACAGGTGAAGATAATTCGGGAATTCTTAAAAGTATTTCTGAGACGATAGCCAAGGATCTAAAGGTAAATATCCGATCGATATCCATGGATACCGAAGAAGGAATGATTAAAGGAAAACTATGTCTCATGGTTCGTGATCTCAATCATCTCGATCATCTGATAGGAAAGCTATCCCAGATAAAGGGATTGTACTCTGTAAGCAGGATAGAGTGAAATTTTTTCGATTAAAGAGTGGAGAGAAAGTTATATCTTTACCTATTGAAATAAGAGCCGTATATGAAAACTATTCTTGCTGGCATCTTTCTTTTACTGATAATTATTCCGGGAGCATCAGGACAGGAAGAAGATAATATTTCTGATCCCGATCAGCTTGTGATTGCTCCCTGGTCTGCCGGTGCTGATTCTGTTGCTGAGTTGGATAATCTGAAAAGATTCGATGTTGGTATGAATGTGGGTACAGGATTCACATATTCACCTAAAAACTTCTATGGTCCTTCCTATTATATAGCACCGGATTTTTCCTATCTTGTTACACCACGATTTGCACTATCAGTAGGTGTGGGAGTGGAATATGCCAGATTTTATCCTCTGTATAGCGGATCAACCGACCAGGATGAAATCCTACCCATGATGCGGGTCTTTCTTTATGCACGTGGCACTTACCTGCTTACGTCCCGACTCACTGTTAGTGGCATTGCTTATAAAGGAATAAATGATGTACCCAGGTTAACCAACTACAGTCCTTCATACAACACCACTTATCAGGGTATGGGAGTTGGCTTTAATTATAAATTCACCAATTCATTTTCAGTGGGTTTTGAAATGCGTATCCAGCAAAACTCATATTTTCCAAACGATGGATTCATACCACCGGATGGATACATAACGGTCCCCGGATTTTAATAATTCCTTTACTTAAAAACAGCTTCACCAAATTTAGGTCAGATAGAATCAGATCAGTTTTTTTCTGATATTTTACTACATGAAGGATTTTTATTCACGCATGTAAGGAACGCTTGTACCCGATGAAGTTTCATTAACCGGAGTGGCCCGTGTCAGTGCATCGATATTATATACAACTATATTCGAAGCATCATTGCGTATATGATAGTTGCGATGTCCGGTTCTAAAAAAATTCTGATGTAAATACTGGAATTTGATATTCCAGTGAAAATTATTAAACGACACTGAAAGGAAAGTGTAATTTTGATTTGGTTAAACAGGTTTAATATTATTCGGAATTGAAATAATAAACATGAAATACTCGGAAGCAAAAGAAGGAAGAATTTTTATTATCCGGCTGGAAGATGGAGAGATTATTCATGAGAGGATTGAAAAATTTGCCCTGAAGAAAAAAATTCATTCAGCAAAAGTTCAACTATTAGGGGGTGTTGACAGGGGAAGCAAATTGATTGTAGGTCCAAAAGAAGGACGAGCCGCTGTGCTGAACCCCATGATCCATATATTGGAAGAGATGTATGAAGCCACAGGCAATGGAACAATATTTATAAATGAAGAACAAATTCCGAAATTACATTGTCATATGGTCTGTGGGAGAGGTAAGAAGGCAGTATGTGGCGAGATACGCGAAGGAGTTATTGTATGGCATGTAATGGAAGTAATTATTACTGAGTTAACTCATGCCGATACAATACGTAAGATTGATAAACATACGGGATTTGAATTATTGGAACCCGGAAATAATTTCGAGTATGAGTAAGGTATTCGAATTCTTTTTGTTAAAACCTTATCTCTTAAACTTTTAGATAGTTATTCTTTAAATATTCCATTTTCATATATTCCTTCCTGAGATGTTCCATCGGCCCAGGTATATTTTCCTTTCCCATGGAATTGATTATTCCTGAAGTAACCAGTATACTTATCTCCATTAGTATAAAAGAATATCCCGTAACCGTCCTGTACTCCGTTTTTCCACTCTCCCGTATACTTCGATCCGTCGGCCCAGGTATAGGAACCCTGGCCGTGATACATATCATTTTTCCACATTCCATCATAAATATCCCCATCGGGTCTGATTAATTTACCAAGTCCGGAACGTTGACCATCTTCGAAATTTCCTTCATAGATAAATCCGTTGGCAAATATATATTTTCCTATCCCGTCCTCACAACTCCCTGATACACATCCTGTCTCCTGTGCATTAGATATATAACATGCAAAAAGTATAATTGAGAATAATAAAACTGATTTCATGTTTATTATATATTGTTTATTCTAAAGTTATGCAAAAATCGTGCAAAAAGTTATTTGAGTTATCAAGAATTTATTGATATACCAACAGATAATTAGTTTAATTATGAAAAGACAGACTGAAGTAAAAGGTAGTACCTTTCCCGAATGTACTTTCAGCCCAGATATTGCCGCCATGGGATTTTAAGAAAGCTTTGCAGATAATAATTCCAAGTCCGGAACCTCTTTCTCCCATTGTACCTACCGATTGATTTTCTTCAGGATTTTCGAATATTGTTTTCAATTGTTCAGGCTCCATTCCAATTCCGCTATCAGTAACTGAAACAATAACCATATCTTCAGTATTTTTAGATTCAATTAATACTTCGCTGTTTGGATGGGAGAATTTAATGGAATTATTCAGTATATTCCTCGATACGGAAAGGATCATATTTTTATCGGCTTTTATGAACTGGTCGGAAAGTGTATTGACTATTTTTATCGATTTGCTGACAGCCAGATGATGAGTATGTTCAATGGTTTTGTTTATTATATCTTTAAGATTAATAAGAGTAAAATCAGGTGCAATATTTTCTTTGCTGCACTTTGCCCAGGTGAGTAAATTTTCCAATAAATCGTAGGTTGAATCAGCAACAGGAAAGAAACTTTCTAGTAGGTTGCGTGTCTCATCAACATCGGTTATACCCTCTGAAATAACCTTGGCAGCATTTCGTAATGTACCCACTGAGCTTCTCAGATCATGACTAATTACAGAGAGTAATCGTTCTTTTGAATCGTTGGCCAACTGAAGCTGATGAGTAAGCTCACGATATACCCTTTGTCGCCGGTACACTAATAATGCAATAAAGATCATACTGACAAAGAATAGTATACTTACAATAGTTAGAATGAGATAGAGTGTTTTTTGCTTCTCCAGAAGATGCATTTTTGCTTCCTGTTCTTTTACTTTATGCTTCATCTCCAGGCCAAGAATAAGCGATTGCTTACTGTTTTCCAGAAGTGTGTCTTTCGCTTCGTTGTACAAAAGGGAATATTCAAAGGCATTTTTAAAGCTACCAGCTTTGCTATATATCTGATAAAGAATTTCATAGCTGTCAATTAAGAGATCATGTGCCTTTAATTCGTTTGCAAGATCAATTGATTTTAATGCGTATTCCTTGGCCTCCCACATTCGCTTCATCTTAAAAAGAGTGTTTGCAATAAACTGCTGGTCGATTGCCATCAGGTATTTCTGGTCGTCGATCTGATCATACTTATAGGCCAGAAGATGATAGTACAATGCCGAATCGTACTGCCCTGTTTCCAGGAATACATTTCCGATATTACTCAAGGAATAGGGATCGGGTCTGCCTTTATGTTTTATTTCATAATGATTGGTAATTCTGAGATAATAAAGCGCCGAATCGTATATTTTCAACATAATGTACGATCCTCCCAAATTATGCAGATCGACCATTATTCCGGTAGAATCACCTTCCATCCTACTGTAGTGAAGTGCTTTTTTATTGTGATCGAGTGTCTCATATAAATTTCCGACATCGGAATGTACGGTGGCTATGCGGTTATGACAAAGACTTAATAGCCGGTAGTTATTACCTGCAATATTGAGTGCATTATAGGCTAGTTCAATTGCTGTGCTATGTTCCCCAATTTGGGAATAGAAATCACATTGTTTGAGGATACTACGTATTATAAAAGAGGTATCGCCAGCTTCTGCGGCAATTTTTTTAGCCATCGAAGCATATTCGAATGCTTTATCCGGGTGATTTCTCAGTAAAATATCACAAAGTTTTAGGTTTAATACTATTTTTCCACTGTCAGTTTGTTCACTGCTTAATGCAAGTTGAAGGCTATCGGCAACCTCTGTCCAGTTTTCGGCATGGAGTGGAAGTAAACAAATGAAAACTATATTCCATATAACAAGGGTTTGTTTCATAGACAGTGGAATAGAATGACAAAGAAACAAAGATTTATTAATACTGCAATACAAAATCGATAGGTTCAATAACGCGGATCTTTTTGTAAAGGAAGTTTTGCCATCTTTTGTACTTCGATACTGGGAAACCCGAATTCTTCCACTACTTTGCCAAGGACCAGGTAAATGCCATTTCCGCGGAAAGGATATTTTTTAAGGGAGTCGGGAAAATTTATCGTATCAAAAAATTCACCGTCCACATCGAGGAAACACCCGAAATGCATCCATTCTTTCTTTATGGTACGTACATTTTTTATTGTTACCAGATTACCAAGGATCCGTATGGTTTTACCGATGTTTTTTTTCAGCTGCCGTGCATAAACATTCCCCCGAAAGGAGGTTTCGAGCATATCGAACATACTTATTGACACCGGGAATCCGAGAAGTTCCATCTCGTCATAGGCATCTTCAATGATTTCCTGCTCCAGGGGAGGAAGCTTGAATGAACGGGGTTTCTCTGCGAAAAGGGTTTTTGTTTCTGTTCTGTGAATGGTTTTGCCAAGCAGCATATGGGCTTCCCAAAGGAGTTCTTTCTTGGTTTTTCCTGTAAAACGCAGTGCATTCAGCCTGATAAGGATTACCATCTGTTCATTGCCGACAGGTACACGAGAGATAAAATCGGAGAGATCCCTGTATAAACCATTCTTCTCACGTTCTTCGACAATGTGTTTAGCAAGTTTAAGCTCAAGATTTTGTACATGTACAAACCCAATGTACACATCGCTGCCGTATAATGTTGTAAGATAGTTGCTGTGATTTACACAGGGAAGATGTACCGATGCCCCGCATCGGACAGCTTCATTAAAATATACCCAGGTACGGTAAAAACCTCCGAAATTATTAATTACCGCAATCATAAATTCATGAGGAAAATAGGTTTTCAGGTACAGGCTTTGGTAGCTTTCAACGGCATAGGAAGCCGAATGAGCTTTTGAAAAGGCATAGCCGGCGAAAGATTCAATCTGCCGCCATACCTCGGTCGTAAGCTCTTTGTTGTAACCGCGTTGTACACAATTATCGAAAAATTTTCCCTGAATTTCACCAAACTCTTTACGCGAACGGAATTTGCCTGCCATGGCCCGCCGGAGAATATCGGCATCCGAAAGATCGAGTCCTGCAAAATGATGGCATATTTTGATGACATCTTCCTGGTATACCATCACACCGAAGGTTTCTTCCAGCTGTTCTTTCATCACGGGGTGCAGGTACTCAAAGTCATCCGGATGGTGGAAGCGATGGATATATTCTTTCATCATCCCCGATTTGGCAACTCCCGGACGGATAATGGAACTTGCCGCTACAAGGGTGAGATAATTATCACAATGCAGTTTTTTCAAAAGACCTCGCATGGCAGGACTTTCGACATAGAAACAGCCAATGGCTTCACCATTATACAAACGCCGGTTCACTTCACGGTCTGTCTTGAATTCAGCGACCCGGTGCACATCAATTTTTTTCTTTTTATTTTGCAGTACCAGCTCTGCACAATCGTTTATATGCCCGATACCTCGCTGACTTAAAATATCGAGTTTTTCAAAACGAAGGTTTTCGGCTACATACATATCCCACTGGGTAGTAGGCAGACCCTTTGGAGGCAGGTCGAGTGCCGTATAACAGGTAATGGGCTCTTCTGAAATCAATATTCCTCCTGCATGTACACTGCGGATATTAGGGAAATTTACGATCTGATTGCCAAGTTCGAATAACTCCTGTGTGATTTGATTATAGTTGGCTTCGTTGTCAGGATTTTTTACCAGGGCATCGATTTCTTCTTTTGGCAGTCCCCTTACTTTGCTCAATTCACGAATAATAGAACGATCTTTAAAGGTAGAAATGGTCCCCAACAGGGCTGTATGCTCCTTTCCGTAACGTTTGAAAATGTAATCCTGCACTTCGTCGCGGTTCCGCCAGGAGTAGTCGATATCGAAATCGGGCGGACTGGTACGTTTCGGATTAATGAATCGTTCGAAGTAGAGGTTAAGCTCAATAGGATCGACATCGGTTATTTTCAGACAATATGCCACAATACTGTTGGCTCCGCTGCCACGGCCCACATGGTAAAATCCGCGGCTCATACTGTACCGGATAATATCCCATGTAATGAGAAAATAGGACGAAAAACCCAGTTTATCGATTACTTCGAGTTCATGCCTGACTCGTTTCTTCGCCTCAGGATTATTAGGTCCGTAGCGGTAGAGCATCCCGTCATAGGCAAGTTTTTCAAGAAGTAGTTTATCATCGTACCGGCTTCCGGAAAAAACTTTTTTGTTCTTTATTGCCTGGTAATCAAACTCGATCGAGCAAATACCCATAATTCGTTCTGTGTTTTTCAGAATATCAGGCCGGTCATCAAAAGCAATGCGAAACAGATCAGGGGAGAGAAAATATTCATCGGACTGGGCCAGATCGGCAATGGTAAGCTTGGAAAGCAGCGTATTATTATCAATAGCACGTAGGTAACGGTGAAGCTGATGATTTTTCCGGCTTGCAAAAGTAACCGGATGCAGGGCAACCAGTTTTGCTTTTTCATTCTTTAGTGGCGATGATATCAGTTTCCGTATATCGCCCGAACGGATGCCTACAAATTCATTCTCTTTCAGTTTACGTGGTAGCGTATTTCCGAAGGGATAAATGACAACAGAATGTTTGAAAACCGGCGGACAGGGTGGGAGGGGGCTCTTATTCAGGTTATGCCATGTAAGAAAATCATTGATTTCTTTAAATCCCTTATTGTTTATTGCGATAATAATGTAAAGCAACTGGTGGGTATCGTCGCGCAGTTCCATGCCTCCGATGGGATGTACTCCCATTTTCCGGCATTCACTCACAAAATCGATCATGCCGGTAGCATTGTTAATGTCGGTAAGTACCAACGCATCGATTCCCTTCCTTACAGCTTCCCCTACAAGCTCCTCCGGCGACATGGTTCCGTATCGCAGACTATAGTACGTATGACAATTCAGGTACATGCCTATGGCCTTCTCACCCGAAAGGGGGAAGGATTTTCCGTGATCAGCAATCCCTTATAAGGATATTGTTTCAGGTACACATGAATCTGGCTTACCATTTTTTCGTAGCAAAATTTTTTATATTCCTGTGGAACGTCCAACTCCGACCACCCTTTATCCGGTTGTGAAATAAATACTTTGGTTTTCATAATATGTGATTATATTACAATCAAATATGCGTTTATAATATAATATATTTTTTACAAATTCAAATACTTTGTATTATATTTTTAAAAAATTTTAAAATGATTATTTATATACCCAAAAGCGATGATTTGTCAATTAATCTATCGCCAGGAAGGGTATACTTTGTATGAGTGAATAGAATTTAATCCATTACTAATAACATTTTACTTTTACATCATGAGAAGAACAAAATATATCTTTCTGTTATTGTGCATAGTTATTTATACGGATAATGCAAATTATGCGCGGGTTAGGCATTCCTTACTTGACAATAACGGCATTCGAATCCGAACAAATAAAATCATCGATCATCGTAAGTATGATTTTATCGTTTCTAAGGATAAGATTGCTGATTTTCAGACAATTCAGGAAGCGTTTGATGCTATACCTGATAGCAATGTCAACCATATCACAATATTTATCCGAAATGGAACTTATAAAGAAAAACTTGTATTACCGGAAAATAAAATTAATGTTTCAGTTGTAGGTGAAAATAAGGACAGTACTATAGTTACTTATGATGACTTTTCAGGAAAGGTTGTTCATGGAGATACTCTCGATACACACCATTCATGCAGCTTTCGGATTTTGGCTGATAATTTCAGGGCAGAAAATATTACTTTTGAAAATTCTGCGGGCAGGGTAGGACAGGCTGTAGCAGTCGAAGTTAATAGTGATAAAATTTCATTTATCAATTGTCGTTTTATTGGAAATCAGGATACTTATTATACTAATAGCTATGGAAGGATATATATGAAAGACTGTTATATTGAGGGCACCACTGATTTTATATTTGGTAAATCGATAACTGTTTTTGAAAACTGTACAATCCATAGTAAGAAACACTCATACATTACAGCTGCGTCGACTCCTAAAGATTATAAATACGGTTATGTTTTTTTAAATTGTACACTCACTGCCGATTCAGGCATAACCAAGGTGTATTTGGGAAGACCCTGGCGCGATTATGCACAGGTAGTGTTTATCGATTGCTATTTAGGTGATCATATCGTACCCGAAGGCTGGCATAACTGGAATAAACCCTGGCGTGAACAAACGGCATTTTATGCTGAATATAATTGTCGAGGTCCCGGTGCAGACCGGAGTGGGAGAGTGAAATGGTCCTATGAATTAAGTATTGATATCATTGAACAATATACAGTTCAACAAATATTCGCTGCAAACACCGTATCTCGACCTTTTGCTGATAATTGGCTACCTGAAGATTAGGAGATCACGATAAATTGTTAATTCTCTTTAGGTTGTTACTATATGAGTCGAATAATTTATTTGTATAAACATAGAGAATTAGTTCAAGGTTTCGTGTACGTACACGGAAAATTAGAGTAATATAGCTATATTTGAAGTAATCACTAGCAGAAGTAATGTAAATTCTTTATTGATATGAAGAACGCTACAGAGAATAGAATTGGAATCAAAGATATTGCGCTCAGGGCAGGAGTTTCGACAGGCACCGTTGACAGGGTATTGCACAACCGAGGTGAAGTGGCAGTTGAAACCAGAAACCATATTCTCTCTATTGTTGACGAGTTGGGGTATACTCCGAATATTTTAGCCAAATCACTGGCATCGAAAAAATTATATAACATTGTTGCATTGATCCCTGCTTCCGGTGATGATAATCCATACTGGGAGAAACCAAGATTTGGAATTGAACAGGCCTATTCCGAAATTAAGGATTTTAATACGAAGGTTACTATTTTAACTTTCGATTTGAACAATCCCAAATCACAATTGGACGCTTTTCAAAAAATAATCAGAATAGAACCCGATGGATTTATTTTTGCTCCCCAAGTATATCAGTTATCTCTCGATATTGTTCGTGAGTGTGAAGAGAGAAGGATACCTTATATATTTATAGATGTCAATCTTGAAGGATGCAATAACCTGGCTTATTTTGGCCAGAACGCAGAACAGAGTGGATTTTTAGCAGCGAAACTGATGTACTATAGTCTGCAGGATAACTCTATTGTATTGGTAATTAAGCCGGTCAGTGAGGAAGGTGTTGCGCATCATTTGCGCTTGAGGGAAAAAGGTTTTCTTTCCTATTTTCTCTCGGAAGCAAATAAAAAACGAGTTTTGACCACTTCACTTGAAATTAAGATTACAAGAGATGATTATATGCAAAAGCTTGAAACAACCTTCAAAAACAATTCTGCTATAAAAGGTATATTCGTTACAAATTCAAGAGTTTATAAAGTGGCTCAATTTCTGTATAATAGGAAGATTAGAGATATTACACTTATTGGTTACGACTTGATTACAAAAAACCTGGATTTTCTTGAAAGAGGCGTAATCAACTTTTTAATTGGTCAAAAACCCGAAGAACAGGGGTACAAAAGTGTTCTGGCTCTTTTTAATTACTTGCTTTCAGGAAAACATACCAATCGCGTCAATTTCAGTCCCATTGACATTATCATGAAAGAGAATATTGATTATTATAAAAATTTTAAATTTTGAAATATGAATGATTTTGATTTTTCCGACCTGAAAGGTAAAATATGTGCCATTACAGGCGGAGCTGGAGTAATAGGTGAAACATTATGCAGGGCATTAGCTTCGGTCGGGATACAAGTAGCTATAATCGATCTGGATGAAGCAAAGAGTCAGCATCTTGCTAAAGAGCTAAGAAATAAATATAATAGCGAATGCATTGGACTGAAAGCGAATGTTCTTGAAAAAGGATCCTTAATGGAAGCGAAGCAGGCTATTAATAGGGATCTCGGCGAAATTGACTTTCTGATAAACGGGGCTGGCGGAAACTCTCCGAGGGCCACAACTCAAATTGAGCAGATACTGGAGAAGGATATTGCGGATCTGGATAAATCCTTTTTCGGACTTGAAATTGAGGCGTTTGAAAAAGTATTTTCATTGAATTTTACGGGTACACTGATACCGACTATGGTATTTGCGCACGATATGGCCAAACGAAAAAAGGGAGTGATCCTTAACATTTCAAGCATGAATTCTTTCCGGCCGCTTACAAAAATACCCGCATATTCTGCAGCCAAGGCATCCATAAACAATTTTACCCAGTGGCTTGCAGTTCATATGGCCAGGGTGGGGATCAGAGTTAATGCCATTGCTCCCGGTTTTTTTCTTACCAATCAGAATCGATTTTTATTGACCGATGAAAAAACCGGTAAGCCCACTCCGAGAGGAAATAAAATAATTTCCGGCACACCTATGTGCAGGTATGGCGATCCGGAGGACCTGCAAGGAACAACCCTGTTTTTACTATCGGAACTATCAGGCTTTATCACAGGTGTTATCATTCCCGTCGATGGTGGATATAGCGCTTATGGAGGAGTTTAGAAATAATTAATAATGAAGAATGAAAAATGAAGTTTATTTTCTTATCTACTGACTACTAACTACTTAATGATGAATCTACAGCAGCGACTTGTTGATTTACAACCTACCAAAGATTTCTTTATCGGTTTTGATTCTGATGGGTGTGTATTCGATACTATGGAGATCAAGCATAAAGAATGTTTTTGTCCCAACTATATTAAATATTTCAACCTTCAGCCAGTTTCAAAATATGCCCGTGAAGTATGGGAATTCGTTAATTTGTATTCAAAAACCCGGGGATGCAACAGGTTTATTGCGCTTGCAGAGGCATTTAAGTATTTGAATGGGCGAAGCGAAGTGCAAAGAAGACATTTTAAAACAATGGATATCTCACCTTTAATTGAATGGACAAAAAAAGAAACGAAGTTGGGCAATCCGACTCTGGAAAAATATGCTACCGAAGGCCACGGGCCTTTTATAGATCTTTGTCTTGAATGGTCAAAAGCAGTGAATATTTCCATTGAAGAGATGGTTTCCGGAATTTCTCCCTTTCCCTTTGTAAGTGAATGTCTGGAGGCTATTTCTGGTAGGGCTGATGTAATAGTAGTTTCACAAACTCCATTGGAAGCTTTAGAGAGAGAGTGGAAAGAAAATTCTATCGATTCTTATGTCAGAATTATTGCCGGACAAGAATACGGTACTAAAACTGAACATTTAAAATTCGCTGCTGCTGGAAAATATGATCCTGATAAAATGCTGATGATTGGCGATGCTCCGGGTGATTTGAAAGCTGCCATATCTAATAATGCACTTTTTTTTCCGGTTAATCCCGGCAATGAGGAAAACTCGTGGGAAAGATTAGTTAATGAAGGCCTGGAAAATTTTTTTAATGGTACATTTAAAGGTTCATATCAGGAATTGCTTTTAAAGGAATTTGTGGAATACTTGCCGGAAAAGCCTGTATGGAAGATTAGATAAATTAAAATTACAGTATGATCTATTATCAAGAGGGTTCGGAAAATACCCGACTTAGTAATGACGATTTAAGAAGAGGGCTATATACAGCTCTTGAAAAGATTGGGAAAAGGGAAAAAGTTCTTATTGTTCCGCCCGATTACACACGTCTTCATTCAAAGGCAGGAATTCTCACTTCTCATGCCTATGCTTATTATAAAAACAGCCTTGCCGATATACTACCTGCCCTGGGCACCCATGCTCCAATGAATGTGAAGGAAATTAAAGACATGTTTAGAGATGTTCCGGCAAATTTATTCAGAGTACACGACTGGAGGAATGATATAGTAACAGTGGGAGTTATACCTGCTAATTATATAGATGAGATTACCGGCGGAGCTGTCCGGTATAACTGGCCGGCACAACTGAATAAATTGATATGGGAAGGCGGCCATGACCTGATCCTTTCTATTGGACAGGTGGTTCCGCACGAAGTGATTGGTATGGCCAATTACAATAAAAACTTATTCGTTGGAACCGGTGGTGCCGAAGGAATAAATAAGAGTCATTATATTGGAGCCGTATATGGCATGGAGAAATTAATGGGAAGGGCCGATAATCCGGTACGAAAATTACTAAACTATGCATCGGAACATTTTATAACTAATTTACCGGTACTTTATGTTCATACGGTTGTCGGGTTGGATGACTCGGGTAAAACGATAACTCATGGATTGTTTATTGGTGATGATGAGGATGTATTTCTGAAAGCGGCTGAATTATCACTCAAGGTGAATTTTACTATGCTCGAAGTCCCGCTGAAAAAGGTAGTCGTATACCTCAATCCTGATGAATATAGAAGTACCTGGCTGGGTAATAAAAGTATTTACCGTACACGGATGGCTATGGCAAACGGAGGTGAACTGATAATTATGGCACCCGGCTTAAAAGAATTTGGTGAAGACCAGGAGATTGATCGATTAATAAGAAAATATGGCTACAGGGGTACCAATATAATTAGTAAGGCTACAAAGAAGAATAAAGAGTTACGCGATAATCTGAGTGCTGCCGCGCATTTGATACACGGAAGTCCGGAAGGCCGATTTACTGTTACTTACTGTCCGGGAAATCTTACTAAGGAAGAAATAGAAGGTGTAGGTTTTAAATATGCTACTGTAAATGAAATGATGAAACTATATAATCCTGAACGACTTAAAGAGGGCTATAATCTCCTGCCGGGAGACGATGTGGTTTATTTTATTTCCAATCCGGCATTGGGACTCTGGGCTTATGATAAAAGATTTAATTAGAATAATTTGTAATTAAGAATTAAGAATTAAGAAGTGTTACTTTAAATTTTAAAAATATTATGAAAAATAAGGCTGATATTGGATTGATCGGACTTGCCGTGATGGGAGAAAATCTTGTGCTTAATATGGAGCGCAATGGGTATACAGTTGCTGTATACAACCGAACAGTTGAGAAGGTCGATAAATTTGTTAATGGAAGGGGAAAGGGAAAGAATTTTATCGGAGCACATTCTATAGAGGAGTTCACCGCATCACTGGAGAAGCCCCGGAAAGTTATGCTATTAGTTAAAGCGGGTCAGGCAGTCGATGATTTTATTGAGAAACTGATTCCTCGCCTGGAGCCGGGTGATATTATAATCGATGGAGGAAACACACATTTCCCCGATACGAACCGTCGGACAAAATATGTTGAAAGTAAAGGAATGCTGTATATCGGCACCGGCGTGAGTGGCGGCGAGGAAGGTGCCCTGTGGGGACCTTCAATAATGCCTGGTGGTTCAAAACCTGCCTGGCAACATCTGAAACCGATTTTCCAATCAATTGCAGCAAAGGTTGAAGATGGATCACCATGCTGCGATTGGGTGGGAGAAAATGGAGCGGGGCATTTTGTAAAAATGGTACATAATGGAATTGAGTATGGCGACATGCAGTTGATCACTGAAGTCTACCAGATTATGAAAGTGCTGCTTGGTATGACTGCTGATGAGATGCAGGAAGTATTTAAAGAATGGAACGAGGGAGAATTAAACAGTTACCTGGTTGAAATTACACGCGATATTTTAGGATTCAAAGATGAAGATGGTAAATCGCTTGTAGATAAAATACTCGATACAGCAGGTCAGAAAGGAACCGGTAAGTGGACAGGAATTGCTGCGCTTGACCAGGGAGTTCCGTTAACACTGATCGGTGAAGCAGTTTTTGCGCGCTGCCTTTCAGCTATGAAGGATGAACGAGTAGAAGCATCAAAAGTACTCTCGGGTCCGGTACCATCGTTTACAGGCGATAAGAAACAATTTCTAAACGATTTAAAGGATGCCCTGTATGCTTCAAAGATGGTTTCCTACGCTCAGGGCTATGTTCTGATGCGATCGGCAGCTGAAGACTTTGGCTGGAATCTGAATTATGGCGGTATAGCGCTTATGTGGAGGGGTGGATGTATTATACGGTCAATATTTCTTGGAAAAATAAAGGAAGCTTTTGATAAGAATCCAAAACTTACAAATCTCCTGCTGGCCCCCTTCTTTAAAGATAAAATAATTAAGGCCCAGGATGCATGGCGCCGGGTTGTCTCTGTTGCCTTTATAAATGGAATTCCTATCCCTGCATTTTCAACCGCTCTGGCTTATTTCGATGGTTACAGGTGTAAGAGACTTCCGGCCAATTTATTACAGGCTCAGCGTGATTATTTTGGAGCGCATACATACGAGAGGATCGATGAACCAAGAGGACAATTTTTTCATACAAACTGGACCGGCAGAGGGGGGAATACTTCATCATCGACTTATAATGTTTAAACCAAATATGAATATTAAATCTCACTCAAATCAATTACTATGACAACGACCGGAAAAATTGGAAATTATCGCTGGCGCATTCTTGCCATGTTGTTTATGGCAACCACCATAAACTATATGGATCGGACTGTGATAGGTGTATTAGCTCCAACTTTGCAGTATAAGATTTTCAACTGGTCCGACCTTGACTATGCGAATATTAGTATTGTATTTAAAATTGCCTATGCCATTGGGATGCTAACCATGGGTGGTATAATTGACCGTTTTGGCACACGAATCGGATATGCAATCTCTATAGGTATATGGAGTATTTTCGGTATGCTGCATGCTGCCGTTCGTCCTGCCTTTAGTGTAGTAGGATTTATGATTGCCCGGTTTGGTCTTGGATTTGGAGAATCTGGAAATTTTCCAGCGGCTGTTAAAACAGTAGCAGAATGGTTTCCTAAAAAAGATAGGGCGCTGGCGAATGGGATATTTAATGCAGGCACCAATATTGGTGCCATTTTAGCCCCCTTGCTTATTCCTTTGGTTGTTGTTTCATCAACCGGTAAAAACTGGCAATTTGCTTTTCTGATGACAGGATTTTTTAGTGCCATTTGGGTTGTGCTTTGGCTTAGTATGTATCGAAAACCGGAGGTGCATCCTAAAGTCTCGAAAAAGGAGTTAGAATATATTAATAGCGATTCACAGATTGAGACTACTGAGAAACTCCCCTGGACAAAAGTTTTATTTGTGAAACAAACCTGGGCTTTCCCTATTCTTAAACTTACCGATGCTGTATGGTGGTTCTATCTTTTCTGGGCAGGGAAATTCCTTTTCGATATGTTTGGCCTCGATATTCATTCGCTGGCTCTTCCTTTAATTGTTATTTACTTAATGGCCGATATAGGAAGTATTTCCGGAGGGTGGCTATCGTCTTACTTTATCAAAAAAGGATGGAGTATTAATAAAGCCCGGAAGTTTACTCTCTTGCTTTGTGCTATTATTATCCTTCCGGTAATGTTTGTCACAAAAGTTCAAACCGGATTTAAAGTAACTCCGGAAAGAATTGAAATTCTGGAGGAAACTCAGGTGAAAATAGAGGGTAAAATGATGGATGTCCCTCCTGCTTTGATTGCTAACGTAGAAACTTATATTGGAAAAGAATATAGAGCTGCCAGAAATTTTGAGGATGATTTGGGTGAATCTTATGGAAAAACAGCAACAGCTCCCTATATCGATTTTATTGTGCAGCATTCAGCTACCGCTAGCGGAACCTATATGATTGATGATGAAACTATTAAAACAATTGAATCGAATTATGTTGTTTCTGATGACCTGATTTTTGCACTAAAAAAGATAAATAGTAAAGCGATTGATAAAAAAGAAAAAACTACTGAAGCTGAGTTTCGGAACTTTGTAGAGAAAGATGCTGGAAAAACCATGCTGAGCGCTTATGAGTTTGCCGTTTTTAACTCCATGCGAACCAATAAAATGTACTGGATAGCAATTCTCCTGATTGCATTGGCAGCCGGAGGTCACCAGGCATGGGCAGCAAATATATTCACTGTAGTTTCCGATGTATTTCCGAAAAAAGCAACAGCTTCGGTTATAGGAATTGGAGGAATGGTGGGCGCTATTGCAGGTATTGTAGCAGATAAAATTCTTGGATCTTTGCTCACCTCGAGTGGCCCGTCAGCTTATTTTTATGCTTTCTTTGGAGCTGGAATGATTTATCTGGTAACGCTTGGAATTGTACACTTGCTGATGCCTAACATGACTCCTCTGGGAGAAGATCTGAAACCTCTTAAATAATAAAATTCAGAGTGAAAAGTCTATTCAGGATACTAATTATTATTTGTTGCATAAGTCTAACTTTTAACAGTTGCAGAACCGTTCAGAAAAAGAAGGTGCTTAAAATAGCCCATATTCTTGATCCGTCACATTCCGTCCATAAGGCAATGGTCTATATGGCTGAGCGGGTTTATGAAAAATCAGGAGGCAGACTCGAAATTCAAATTTACCCGAGCGGACAATTGGGCTCAGAGAAAGAATGTCTTGAATTACTGCAAATCGGAAGCCTTGCTATTACAAAAGTTTCAGCTGCTGTAATGGAAGGATTTGTTGAAGAGTATAAGGTATTAGGTATGCCTTATATCTTCAGGGACAGGGAACATTCCTTTACTGTTCTTGATGGCGATATTGGTAAGAAAATCCTGACGTCAGGCACTAAGCTATGGATCAGGGGTTTATGCTTTTACGATGCCGGATCTCGTAGCTTCTATACCAAGGACAAGCCAATACATTCTCCTGACGACCTTAAAGGAATGAAAATAAGGGTTATGAAAAGCATTACAGCTACCAATATGATAACAGCCTTGGGTGGATCTCCAACTCCTATTTCATGGGGCGAATTATATACTGCATTACAGAGTGGAGTTGTCGATGGTGCAGAAAATAATCCTCCTAGCTTTTATCTTTCCAGGCATTATGATATATGCAAATTCTACTCACTTGATGAGCATACAACTATTCCTGATGTTTTGCTTATAAGTACGATTATCTGGGATAAACTTACAGAGGAAGAGAAAAGGTGGTTGCAGGAAGCAGCAGATGAATCGGTGATTGTGCAGAGAAAATTATGGATGGAATCTGAAAAAGAAGCGCTTGAAGGAGTGAAAAAGGCGGGAGTTGAGATTATGTACCCCGATAAAACAGAGTTTTCAACTAGGGTCGATCCTCTGTATGAGGATATGAGATCGAACGAAATGCTTTGGTCATTAATTACTGAGATCAGAAACACGGCTCAATAATGAATATAAGATGAAAATAAAAACATTAGTTGATAAGGTATTGGAATGGGTAATGATTGTGTTTATGATCATTCTTGTGGTGGATGTTTTATGGCAGGTAATCAGTCGTTATTTAAACCGGTTGTTGGTTAATAACTTTGGAGTTCAGATCCCAGCAGAATTATACTCTTTCACAGATGAGCTGGCAGGCTTCCTGCTTATTTGGGTTGCTCTGTTAGGGGCTGCCTATGTAACAGGAAAAAAGCAACATCTGGCTATAGACTTACTAGTTACAAAGCTCGGTGATCGGGGGAAAGTATTATTATCCGGAATAATTAATGTATTAATCCTGCTATTCTCGTTGAGTGTTATGATAGTTGGAGGTATATGGCTGGTGTCTACACGTTTTTATCTTGGGCAGCTTTCCCCTAGCATGGAGCTACCTGTTGGAATTGTATATCTTATTGTTCCTCTGTCAGGTTTTTTAATAGGCTTTTATGCCATTGTTGATATGTTCGTAGTAAATATTTCGGATAAAAAGAATTAAAACTATAACATATGGATTGGATAGGCATTATTGTTTTAGTCTCTACATTTATTGTTTTACTTGCCATCGGAGTACCTATTGCATATAGTATCGGTATATCGGGTATTGTTACTATGTTGCTGACAATTGACGTACTTCCGGCATTCACCACAATGGCACAACGCATTGCAACAAGCCTGGACAGTTTTGTGCTGCTTGCCATTCCGTTTTTTATTTTTGCAGGTCAACTAATGAATCGGGGAGGAATAGCCATCAGACTGATTGATTTTGCCAAGGTTTTGGTAGGCGGTTTGCCTGGTGGTTTGGCTTTTGTCAATGTTATTGCCAATATGTTGTTTGGAGCCATTTCGGGTTCTGCAGCTGCCTCAGCTTCAGCAATTGGCACTATAATGCATCCAAGAATGAAAGCAGAGGGATATGACGAGAATTTTAGCGTGGCCATAAACTCGAGTTCGGCAACAACCGGTCTGATTATTCCTCCGAGTAATATTTTAATAGTCTATTCTCTGGCAAGCGGAGGAATATCCATTTCTGCTTTGTTTATTGCAGGATATATCCCGGGAATTATAATGGGATTTGCGCTGATGGCTGTTGGAGCAGCCTATGCATTTCGTAAAAAATATCCGGTTAGCGAGCGTGTCCCTTTCAGAGTTGGTGTTCGTAAATTTTGGGAGGCACTTCCCAGCTTACTGCTTCTGGTAATTGTTATCGGAGGACTTATTGCCGGCTACTTCACTGCTACCGAGGCTTCGGCTGTTGCTGTTCTGTATTGTTTGGTCTTGGCTTTTATATACCGGGAGATAAAATGGAAAGATTTACCGGATGTTATTCTCAAAACTATTTCTACCACAGCTATTGTCATGCTGCTTGTTGCAACTTCAATGGGTCTATCGTGGATCATGTCGTACGAGAATATACCACAAACCGTAAGTGCTGGTTTATTAAACATCAGCGATAGTCCTATAGTTATCCTGTTAATAATCAATATGATATTACTATTTGTTGGTATTTTCATGGATATGACTCCGGCGGTTTTAATCTTTACTCCTATTTTTCTGCCGGTTGTAACACAGCAATTAGGGATCGACCCGATACATTTCGGTATCATACTGATTATGAATCTTTGTGTAGGACTTATCACTCCGCCGGTAGGAACGGTTTTATTTGTCGGTTGCAGTGTGGGGAATGTAAAAATTCAATCGGTGATAAAACCATTGCTTCCTATGTTTGCTGCGATGATCATCAGTTTAATGCTGGTAACCTACATTCCTGTTCTGAGTTTATGGTTACCCCGATTATTTGGTTTTTAAACAATGGAATTAAAGTAAATGAATACTATGAAAAATATCAACTATCAGATCCGCTATGCATCGCATCCCGCCGATGCTAAAGCATATGACACAAAGAGATTGAGGGATGAATTCCTGGTGCAAAACCTGTTTGAAACGGATAGTATAAATCTTGTATATACCGACTATGACAGGTTTATTGTTGGAGGTATTTTTCCTGTGAACAAGGAATTGAAACTTGAAACCATCGATCCCTTGAAGGCTACATATTTTTTACATCGCAGGGAATTGGGAATTATTAATATTGGAGGCAGGGCTGTAATTATTGTGGATGGCAATAAATTTGAATTGAACCATAAGGAAGCTATATATGTCGGGCAGGGAACAAAAGAAGTAGTATTTTCCTCGACTGATAAGAAAACTCCGGCGAAACTGTATATCAATTCCGCACCGGCTCATAAAGCTTATCCAACAAAGAAAGTTACTCTTGCCGAAGCAGAATCGGTTGAGTTGGGCACATTAAGTTCTTCCAACGCACGGAAAATAAATAAACTTCTGGTAAACAGTATAGTGGAAACCTGCCAGTTGCAAATGGGGATGACCGAACTGAAAGAAGGAAGCGTATGGAATACCATGCCGCCTCATACTCATGGCAGACGGATGGAAGCTTATTTTTATTTCGATGTTGCAGAAAATCAGGCTGTCTGCCATTTTATGGGTGAACCAAAGGAGACTCGTCATATCTGGGTGCAGAACGAGGAAGCTGTCATTTCTCCAACCTGGTCGATTCACGCCGGTGCCGGCACGGGAAAATACACATTCATATGGGGCATGGGTGGCGAAAATCTCGATTATGGCGATATGGATACCGTGAAGCCAAATGATTTACGCTAGTTTTAGTTAACATTAAAATAGGATATAACTATGATTAACGAGTTATTCGATCTTACAGGAAAAGTTGCCCTGATTACCGGTGGTACTCATGGTATAGGTATGGCTATTGCCACTATTCTGGGAAAGGCAGGTGCCAGGATTGCAGTCAACGACCTATCGGATGAAAAACTGACCTCCTGTAAAAAAGAATATCAAAAGTCAGGAATCGATGCGTATGCTTTAAAATTCGATGTTACCGATGAGAAAGCTGTGGATAAGGGTATAACCGAGATAGAACGAAATATTAGTCCAATTGATATTCTGGTGAACAACGCAGGTATTATTAAGCGTATTCCCATTCTCGATATGCCAGTCGCCGATTTCAAACAGGTAATTGATATCGATTTGGTCGCTCCACTGATCGTTGCTAAACGTGTTGTTCCGGGAATGATTGAAAAAAGAAGCGGAAAAATCATCAATATGTGCTCTATGATGAGTGTATACGGCAGAAACACAGTTTCGGCATATGCCTCTGCAAAGGGAGGATTAAAATTGCTTACTGCCAATATGTGTTGTGAATGGGCAAAATATAATATCCAGGTCAATGGAATTGGGCCCGGTTATATTGCCACGACTCAAACAGCACCAATTCGCGAAGGCAATCATCCCTTTAACGATCTGGTAATGACTCGCACTCCTGCAGGCAGGTGGGGTGAGCCTGAGGATGTTGGACATGCTGCACTTTTCCTTGCTTCCAAAGCAAGTAACTTTGTCAATGGTCATATTTTATATGTCGATGGAGGAATACTTGCCAATTTTGGCTACGTGAAGGGCGAAAATGAGATTACTTAATATTAAAAAACAATCCAACGAATAAAAATCATTACGATGAAAAAATTTATGGATGATAATTTTCTATTGCAAACCAAAACAGCAGAATACCTGTATCATAAGCATGCCAAAAATTTACCAATTATCGATTATCATTGCCACCTGATTCCTCAGCAGATAGGGGACGATATTCAGTTTGAGAATATTACGCAGGCATGGCTCTATGGCGATCATTATAAATGGCGGGCGCTGCGCTCAAATGGTATAGATGAGAAATACATAACCGGGAATGCCAGCGATTATGAAAAATTTGAAAAATGGGCAGAGACAGTTCCCAATACTTTGCGCAATCCAATATATCACTGGACACATTTGGAACTCAGAAGGTATTTTGGAATCGAGGATTTACTCAATCCTTCAAGCGCAAAAAAAGTATACGATAAGTCATCATCTATGCTGCAGACAAAGGAATTCAGCGTTCGGGGTTTGATGAAAATGATGAAGGTTGAAGTTGTATGTACTACTGATGATCCGGCCGATGATCTGAAGTATCATAAAAAGGTTAAAGAGGAGGGTTTTGATATTCATGTTTTGCCTACGTGGAGGCCTGATAAATCGATGGCTATAGAAAATACCAAAGCATATAATGCGTATTTGGAAAAATTATCCTCCCTTACCAAAATTGATATTGCAACATTCAACCAACTGTTGGATGCTCTCCGGGTTCGTCAGACCTATTTTCATGAATCAGGTTGCAGATTATCCGACCGGGGTCTGGAAAATTTTATGGTCGAACCCTACACACAAAAAGAAATAGAATCGATTTTCAACCAGGTAAGGAACGGGAAAGATATTGCGGTTCAGGATGCCTTAAAATTCAAATCGGCCATGTTGTATGAGCTGGCGGTTATGGATCATGAAAAAGGATGGACACAACAGTATCATGTGGGAGCTATGCGAAGCAATAATACAAGAATGTTGAGGGAAATCGGACCCGATACGGGATTTGATTCCATCGGTGATTATCCTGTTGCTATTCCCATGTCAAGGTTTTTTGACAGGCTGGATATAGATAATAAATTGGCAAAAACCATCATCTACAATTTGAATCCGGCCGATAACGAGGTTGTTGCCACCATGCTGGGTAATTTTATGGATGGGAAAGTGCCGGGTAAAATCCAGTTCGGATCAGGATGGTGGTTTCTCGATCAGAAGGATGGTATGGAACGGCAGATGAACGCACTTTCTACACTGGGACTGCTTAGCAGGTTTGTTGGTATGTTAACCGATTCAAGAAGTTTACTTTCTTACCCCCGACATGAGTATTTTAGAAGAATTCTTTGTAACTTGCTCAGCAATGATGTGGAGAATGGAGAAATACCCAACGATAAGGATTTATTGGGTAAAATGGTAGAAAACATCAGCTATTTTAACGCCAGAAATTATTTTGGCTTTGGACGGACCTGATTCATTATTTAAGATAGTGACCTTTGCAAGATGGGGTTTATTTAGTCCTTATTAAGGTTTAGTAATATTTTCAACCTATTAGGAAATACGATCGTTAATTGACCTAATATTGAGTTGTAGATGAGTTTTGCAGAGGTCACCTTTTTTCTTTCCCTTATAGCTTATTAAATTATAATGTAGTTTTTCATCTGGTTATTAGTCGATGTAATGAATCAGGAAAAAGTAACTTTAAAATTATTATAACAAGATAATCAATTACGGATGAGAATTGAAAAATATTCTTTTGGAATAGGGGACAGGTTCTCCATGGAGGGTGACGCACAACTCGAAGCTATAAAACAAATTTGCAATACAGGTATCGAGATAGTTCCGGTGTGGAACAAATCGTACCGTGAGCATAAAATTGTTAAAACCACACAGGCTTCCGTGTTAAATGAAGCAAGGAATGCAGTGACTAATGCCGGATGGACAAAAAATTTCTATGTCGATGCCGATCATATTGGTATGGAAACAGTTGATGAATTTATGGAGTTTAGTAACTTTTTTACCATCGATGTAGCTCATTTCATTGGTAAGTCGGCTGATGCAGTTAAGCGGGAAGATTTTGTTAAACGACATAGTAAGTACCTTAATAAATTATCGATTCCGGGAATAGATGAAGAATTTAATATTTCAAAGGAATTTTTAACGCAGACAGCTGATAAATATTTACTTGCAATTCAGGAAGTGGCAAAAATTTACAACCATATTACCTTGAAAAAAGGGAAAGATAATTTTGTTGCCGAAGTTTCGATGGATGAAACTGATAGTGCCCAGACTCCCATCGATCTGTTCTTTATTTTGGCAGAATTAAAACATATGGGAGTTGAGGTGCAAACCATTGCACCAAAATTTACCGGTCTGTTTGCTAAGGGAATTGATTATATTGGTGAGGTTGCCCAGTTTGCCAAAGAATTCGAACAGGATGTTGCGGTCATACTGTTTGCTATAAAAACTTTAGGAATGCCTGATAGTCTGAAACTCAGCGTACATAGCGGGAGTGATAAATTCTCTCTTTATCCTGCTATAAAAGAAGCCCTTAAAAAATTCAAAACAGGTATTCATGTGAAAACGGCTGGAACCACTTGGCTTGAAGAAGTAATAGGTTTAGCTAAAGCAGACGGAAAAGGTCTTGACATTGCAAAAGATATATATTCAAAGGCAATGTTACGGTATGATGAATTGACAGGACCTTATGCTTCAGTACTTAACATAAATCCCAAAAATCTGCCCGATGAAAAAGCAGTAAATTCTTGGAACAGTGAACAATATGTAAAAGCACTAATACATGATCCGAGCTGCAATGAATATAATCGCGATTTCAGGCAATTAATCCATGTGGCCTATAAAATTGCAGTTGAGATGGGAGACGATTTTACATTGGCGCTTGACGAATACAGGCAGGTAATTGCTGAACAGGTGAGGTATAATCTTCTGGAAAGACACCTAAAACCACTCTTTCTTTAATCCTGATTCAAATTTTACTACTTATTGGACTGGGTGAAAAACTGATCGGCTGGACATCCTAATTCTTTCTGCTTGCAATGAGCACATGCCATTGAACCCCTGACCATTCCATTACCGAAAGAAGACAAAATGATAAGAGTTAGCATAAGGAGTAGTATTATCCAGTTGAAGTCGGAAATCAGGAGATAGATCCCGAGCAGGAGAGGAATAATGGATACAAGTATATCAGGAAGTAGTGAATACCAATTGAAATTCTTCGCCTGAAAAAGTGATGGATCATCCTTTTTAAAGAATAATGCACTGAGTTTTCCTTTACCGAAAGCACAGTACCGGTTATAGTAGCAACATTTGGTACAACTTACCTTAAGTAATCTCACCTCGAGAATTACAATAAAAACCAGGTATAAAACAAGTGGTACTATCCCTAATTTGGAAATAATCAAAGCTCCGGCAGTATAGATTGCAATTCCTACAAGGTTGGCAATAACTATTATATGCCAGGGATAATTCTCATAGCATGCAGGGTTTGCCTTCATAATAATTGCATTGTACTGCAAATTAGTAAAAATTGCTGAAGTCTGTAATTGAAATGGATAATTATCTGGTTAATTAATAGTCAGAGAATAGTTATCAACTTCAGGTGTAACAGCTGCTGGCTTCT
>CAZQCO010000035.1:30546-33597 GCA_964592225.1 uncultured Bacteroidales bacterium | reverse complement strand
TTGAGGTCGGTGGCGGATTCGAACCGCCGTACGAGGTTTTGCAGACCTCTGCCTAGCCACTCGGCCAACCGACCCTGCTGTATATTCAGGCTGCAAATATAGAAAATTCCCTTTATGAAAAAAAAGCAGGAGAAAGATGTATCGCGTACAATAGTTCTCCTGCTTTTTTCCTCGGGTTAGGTCATAAAATTATTCCGTTGCTACTTCCTCATCCGTCTCCTCTACAACAATACCCTTTAATTGCTTGTCGAGAAATACCACGATTTTTTCATAAGCTTCAATCTGGTTTTCTTTTTTTACAAAGCCATGGCCCTCATCCGGGAAAAGCACATATTCCACTTCAACTCCGTTATTTCTTGCGGCTGCAACAATTTCGTCCGATTCCACCTGTAAAACTCTGGGGTCATTGGATCCCTGCAGCACGATAAAGGGTTTCACGATCTGGTCGGCATGGAAAAGCGGTGAGATACGGTACAGGCGTGCCGAATCAACTGCCGGATCTCCCATCTCATCGTATAGGGCGGCTCTGAAGGATTCCCACCACGGGGGTATGCTCTGAAGGGTCCGGAGCCAGTTGGTAACGCCGAACAGATTGACACCTGTTTTGAAAGATTCCGGCTGAAGGGTAAGAGCCGCCATTACCATAAAGCCTCCGTATGAGCCTCCTATGATCCCTATGTTGGCCGTATCGACATATCCCGTTGTAGCCAGAAAGTTTTTGGCCATTATACAATCCATCAGGTCTTTTTCTCCATGATTCCTGTTGTCGAGTTCAAAGAAGGTCTTGCCATAACCGCTGCTTCCTCGGTTATTCACTGCCAGTATCACATAACCTTTATTGATCAGGTATTGTATCAGGGCAAAATAAGATAGTCTCGACTGGCCACCGGGACCGCCGTGTACCCAAACAAGGGCGGGAGCCGGATTTTTTCGTGAAACCTGCAGGGGTTTATAGAGTATGGCAGGAATTTCGAGACTGTCGAACGAGGGATAACGAACTACTTCACCTTCCACCAGGTAATCGGGATTAATTTCTTCATTAAGTGCCGAAGCCAGCAGTTTCACTTTTCCCGTTTTAAAATCATAGATATACAGATCGCTTGGCGATTTTGATGATCCTACCCAAAAACTCATTTGTTTTTCACTCTTCGAAATCTCCACTCCCTTGATATCACCCTTGATGGATTCGGGGAACTTCACCTCACGTTTTTCTTCGTTATTATACACTTTAATCACCGTGCTGGCATCTTCATTTATACCGGTGATCCTGTAGGTACCTGTGTAGGAAAGATAGGAGTACCAGATATCCCAGCTATATTCCGCTATTTTTTCTTTCTCAGCCGTAGCTATATCATACCGCATCAGGTAAGTGAATTCTGCTCCCTCATCAGTGAGAAAAAACAGGGAATTGTTATCGAGGCTGAAACCTGAGGCGCTATAGGTGGCATTACCTGTATGCTCCGAGATATGGGTGAACTTTTTGGTTTCCATGTCGTAGATATACAACTCATTGTTGCTGGTGGTGATGGATTTCGAGAAGGCGCTGTATCTTTCATTGCGACTGTTGCCTTCAAATTCGAGTCCTTCATCATTCTGAAATATCATTTTTGCCCCGAAAGTTTCGATGTCCATTTCGTACAGGTCCATAAAGCGGGGGTCGCGTTTGTTGGATCCGTATAGAAAACTTTCTTCATCGAAGTTCCATTTGTAAAAAGTGGAACGTGCCATGGAGTCGGGTGTCAGATCCTTAACCGACCCGTCAAGGTTTCGCAGAAAGATATGGTATACCTCGTTGCCATTGTTATCGCTATGATAGAGTATCCTGTCGTCCTCCGGAAAGAAGGAAATAGCAAATACGCTGGTCGAATCGGATTGTGTCAGCGGAGTCAGTTCACCGCCTTCAACGGGTATGGTGTATGCATTATATACCCCCGATTGATCGGATGTAATAAGCAGTTTTGTCTCATCGGCTGAAAAGTCACCCCCGAACATGCTCACATTCGACATGAACTGGTCGATAGAATAGTCCGGAACCTCTTTTACTGATTTACTGCAGGAAGCAAGGATTAAAAGAATAAGCGGTAATAATTTTACAAAATTTTTCATGGTTAAATGGTTTTTATGATTATCAGCTATCTAAGGTAATAAATTTGTTTCTTTCTCCGAAAAATATCCCGGAAAGGATTACCGGATAACCATTTTATAGGTGTGAAAGGAGTATCCGTCATTAATACTCAACAGGTACATACCTGCTTTCAGATCGGGCAGCGGGATACTTATTTCTTCGTAAGAATTGCCAGCTGGCACCGATAAAATTAATCTTCCAGACAGGTCGAACAAGGCTATTTGTTTAAGGGGTATGCTTATTTTAGAAATTTGTAATACATTTTCTGCAAGGATGAAATTAAATTCTATGGTCGGATCATTTTGCAAAGAGAGGGGGTCAATTTCAAATCCGCAGTTTATTAATTCAAACATTACAAGTTGACGCAATTTCCCGAATGTTGAATACAACATATCGCCAGGGCATTCGGTGGCACAACCGTCACGGTGCCCGGCTATCACGTGGAGCTCCGGGTTTAGCGGATGTGCGTATGTACGCAAGGGATCAAGATTGTCTTTTCCCAGTTTCCAGGTAACAAGATCTATCAATGATAGGAATGCCTGTATGGAAGGAGCAATTTCCATATAGTTGCCCAGCACACATATTCCCATGGTGCCCGTATTGGAAGCACAAAAATGGGCTCCCAGCACATTGTCCTGCTCCAGTGCTCCCGGATCGCGGCCCTTAAATACATTACCGTTCTGAGCTATCAGGTAGTTATAACCAATATCTGACCATTCCCTGACTTCAGTATGGTAGATATAAATACTGCGAACTACCTGTATGTAGTTCGTATCGGTATTGGAGCCTGCCGAATGGTGAATAATAATATTGTGTACTGCATTGGGAATGCGCTCGTAATCAGGATCGGCCAGTCCTTCACGCCAAACCGACTGATCAATCATTTCGGGTTCGGCACAGTCGCCGCTTTTTTTTTTCGCCGGAAG
>CAZQCO010000035.1:0-30446 GCA_964592225.1 uncultured Bacteroidales bacterium | reverse complement strand
ATGATTTCGGTATGGCTTGCATTCTATTCAGCATATTTTTTCAAACACTCGGGACAAATACAATCTTTATAATCCTGCGAAAGTCTGAAATATTCTTTTCGGTGGATCTGATAACCTTCGCACCAGCAGTCTTCGGTTCCTTTGCACTCAAAAAGTCTGCCACAGGAAGGGCATTTTTTCAATGTATTACTCATGTGTCTCTTTCTTTCCTGATTTCTACCGCTACTGCTTTAACATTTCCATCCAGCGGAGGGTTCATTTTAGAGACTTTAATTTTTACTGACCATATCAGGTGCGATGCATTAAGGATACGATTCGCGATCCGGTCGGCCAGATGTTCAAGCAGGGAAGAAGGAGTTTCCATTTCTTCTTTGACGATATCAAAAGCCTTCTGATAATCGAAAGTATCTGCCAGCTTGTCGGAAACACAGGCTTCATCAAAGGCAGTATCCATTTCGATAGAAACTTTAAATTTTCCGCCAATCTTTCGCTCCTCAGCCAAATGGCCATGGTAAGCATATACTTCCATATCTTCAATGATGATCTTTCCCATGTAGCGGTTCTGTAGTACGAAGATAGAAATTAATCGGAGTGAATGAACGATTTTATAGTCTCACATGGAATCATTGACATTATTAGATTGTCAAGAATAGATTTTATTTACTTTTACATGATTTTTTAGAGCTATAAAATATAAAACCAATTGTTTTAATGAGTAATGAGGATACATCCCGGTCGCTGAATTTTATTGAGGCAATGATAGAAGAGGACCTGCGCACAGGGAAACACGACGGGCGCGTACATTTACGTTTCCCCCCCGAACCCAACGGATACCTGCACATAGGGCATGCCAAGTCAATATGCCTTAATTTCGGACTGGCTGAGAAATATAAGGGGAAATGTAATTTACGTTTCGATGATACAAATCCCGTGAAGGAAGATGTAGAGTATGTCGATTCCATCAAGGAAAATATCCATTGGCTGGGCTTCGATTGGGAAGACAGGGAGTATTATGCATCCGATTACTTTCAGCAGCTCTACGATTGGGGGGTTCTTCTTATAAGGAAGGGTTTGGCCTATGTTGAAGAAGGGAGTGCCGAAGAAGTGGCTGCCACCCGTGGCACACCTACCCAACCGGGAAAATTAAGCCCTTCCAGAAATCGCACGGTGGAGGAAAACCTCGATTTATTTAAGCGAATGAAAGAGGGGGAATTCCCCGATGGCTCAAAGGTACTCCGGGCAAAAATAGATATGTCTTCGCCCAATATGCATATGCGCGACCCGGTGATGTACAGGATAAAACATGCGCATCATCACCGTACAGGTGATGAATGGTGCATTTATCCGATGTACGATTTTGCCCATGGTCAGAGCGATTTCAAAGAAAATATTACGCATTCATTATGTACGCTTGAGTTTGAAGTTCACCGTCCGCTTTACGACTGGTTCCTTGACAATATAATCGACGATCCGGAAGTAGATCGTAAACGTACGCATCAAACCGAATTTGCCAGGCTCAACCTGAACTATACTGTGATGAGCAAACGGATGCTGCTTCAGCTGGTGCTGGAGAAACATGTCGATGGTTGGGACGATCCCCGTATGCCTACCATCTCGGGATTACAACGAAGAGGGTATACGCCCGAATCGATCCGTAATTTTGCAGAGAAAGTAGGTGTGGCAAAACGAGAAAATGTAATTGATGTAGGATTACTTGAACATTGTGTTCGTGACGAACTGAATAAAAAAGCACTCCGGGTAATGGGGGTACTGAATCCTTTGAAAGTTACCATAGAGAATTACCCGGCAGATGTGGAAGAAGAGCTGGATGCCCTTAACAATCCTGAAGATGAGAGTGCAGGCTCGCGTAAAGTTCCGTTTTCAAAAACCCTTTATATTGAACAGGAAGATTTTATGGAAGATCCTCCAAAAAAATTTTTCCGCCTTGCTCCCGGGAGGGAAGTGCGCCTGAGGTATGCCTATTTTATAACCTGCAAAGAAGTTAAAAAGGATTCGGAGGGAAACATAACCGAGTTGATTTGTACTTACGATCCGGCCAGTAAGGGAGGTAATTCTCCCGATGGCAGAAAAGTAAAGGCCACGCTTCATTGGGTATCGGCAAAGCATGCCATTAAAGCCGAGGTCAGACTTTACGACCGCTTGTTTATAAAGGAGAATCCTTACGATTGTGAGGAAGGTGATACCTTTCTTTCCAATCTGAATCCGGAGTCGCTGGTAAAAGTGGAAGCTTATATTGAACCCTCTGTTTTACAGGCCAAACCTTTGGATAGTTACCAATTTGAGCGTCTCGGATACTTTTGTGTCGATAAAATAAGCACGCGCGATAAACCTGTTTTTAACCGTACTGTTACATTAAGGGATTCGTGGGCCAGAATAGCGGCGAAATAACAGGAATTATAATTTTTCAATAAAGCAGAATTTTCTATTTTTGTGCTCCCAAAATTGCCTCGTAGTGTAATTGGCAACACGCCTGACTCTGGATCAGGAAAGTCCAGGTTCGAACCCTGGCGAGGCAGCTTTCGTTAAAACTTCAGCTACCAAAGGCAGCAAAAAGTAAACCTTAAAATAAAAAGCTATTCCGAAGAGAGTAGCTTTTTGTTTTGGAGAAAGAAAGGGTGAGAAGCCTGTCTGTCGGGAGATAGATTTATACTGAGGCATTCTTCTTCTTAATATTTAATTAATATAACTACATTATTGTGATTTGTATCGATAGTTTAAGTTTGTAACTTTAATGCGCTTTGCTATGTCAATTATTTAAATGATAAAGCTTTTGGTTCAGCTTCAGGAAGTAGCTTAATGAAAAGGATAGTTATCATACATTATCATCTGAACCCGGGTGGTGTTACGCGTATCATTGAGTCGCAGGTACAGGCTCTCAGGAATTCTGATCCTTCATCGGAAATTTTGGTGCTGACGGCTTCATGCGAAAATCCTGAATTAATTAAAAAGGCAGGAGCTGAAGTTATTCTGGAATACAGATTGAACTATTTGCATGAGAATGCCGATTATGCTGCAGAATATAAAGCCTTACACAATTTCTTTTTAGGAATTCTCAGAAAGGGCGATCTGCTGCATGTGCATAATATTAATCTGGGCAAAAATCCGGTTTTGACCCTGGTTATTTCTGAATGGATAAGCAAAGGCTATCCGGTGGTTAATCATGCTCACGATTTTGCTGAAGACAGGCCTCCGAATTATCAGTTTTTAACTCAGGTAATTAAAAAAATTTCCAACCGGTCCGTTAAAGATATCTTATATCCTGAAAAGGAGAATCTGCAGTACATTGTGTTAAATTCATCCGACAGGATTAAACTTATTGATTTGGGAGTAAATAAGGAAAAGGTATTTGTAGTTCCAAATCCTGTCGTACTTTCTGCAGACAATAACGAAAAGGATCGTACTGAAATTCGTAAATCGATTATCGAAAAGCTGAAGCTCGCTGGATCGAAAAAGATTATAACTTACCCGGTGCGCGTAATACGAAGAAAAAACATTGGTGAGTATGTTTTGCTTTGCCATTTGTTTCAGGACAAGGCCAATTGGATAGTTACGCAGCCTCCCAGGAACCCGGTTGAAGTAAGACCTTATCTTGAATGGAAGAAATTTTGCATGCTGAATAAAATTCCACTTTACTTTGAGGCCGGTAATTATGTGGATTTCGAATCCTTATTACTCGCCAGTGATTACTGTTTTACAACAAGTATCAAAGAAGGTTTTGGAATGGTGTATATGGAACCCTGGCTTTTTAATATTCCGGTCATCGGACGTAATCTTTCGAATATTACTCCCGATCTTAAAGAGGCAGGTATTGTTTTCCCCCTGCTATACAATTCCATAGATGTAATCTGGAATGATACGACAACAGATTTCGCAGAGCTATCCGCGCCTGACCAAATGGGATATGTTAGCGGACTGATAGAATCCCCGGCTCAAGTCAAAGATCTCTTTTCACATAACGAATTTCTGGAGAAATTATTAATTTCAATAGATCAAAGTCTGATAGATAAAAATAAAGCCATTATATTACAGGAATTTTCATTAGATAACTATGCGAAGCGACTCGAAAGAATATATCAAAAATTTACTGGATAATCTGACTCCTATAGAACCCATCCCGACAGGAGTTAAACCTAGCTTTAAAAAAGATAGTAAAATAAGAGCAATACTGTTCGATGTATACGGAACCCTGTTAATTTCTTCTTCGGGCGATATTGATCAGGCTGAAATATCAGTTGAGAATCTTAAATCAGCGCTGAATGCAGCAGGTATAAAAATAACTGATGGCGAACAAAATGTGTTGGATCACATACTTTTGGATTTTGAATATACAGTGAGAATATGCCACGAAGCTGCCCGTAAGAATAGTGTACCTTATCCGGAAATAGATATATTAAGTATATGGAAAATTGTATTGATCCATTCCCGTAGGAAAGGATTAATAAGTTATCACGACGATGCAGATATTATGCTTATGACCTGTGTATTTGAATTTCTTAGCAACCAGGTATATCCTATGCCCGGTTTAAAAGAAATCCTGGCAAAACTGCATGAAATGTGTATGCCACTGGGTATTGTATCGAATGCTCAATTCTATACTCCCGTTCTTATGAATTATTTTATAAATGATATGATAAGTCTGAATGAAAAAGTCAGGGGTTTTGATCAGGAACTTACCGTGTTTTCCTACAAATTTGGAAAGGGAAAACCCGACCCTACATTATTTGAGGAGTTGGCACCTACTTTGAAATGGAAATACGGGATAATACCTTCAGAGGTATTATTGGTAGGAAACGACATGTTAAAAGATATTTATGCCAGTAAACAGGTAGGATTTAAAACTGCTCTCTTTGCCGGCGACAAGCGTTCATTGCGTATGCATGAAAATGACGATCGCACTTCCGGTCTTCAGCCCGATTATATTATAACCGAACTTAAACAGGTACTAGAAATTGTATTATGAATATATCGCAACTGAATATTGGTATCATCCATTCACTTATTGGTAAAAATGACGGGGTTTCCATTGTTATCGATCAAACGGTACATGCAATGGTGAATGATATGGGAATTGAGCTGGGAAATATCTTTTTTCTGGCGGCTCATTCTTCACCCCGGTTCAATGCTGAAACTAATGATATTTTCTGGCACAAAAACGATATTCATAAAGCCATACTCCGGAATTTCAGTAACGATCCGCCCGAGGGATTCGATGAACTCATACATGAGAAGGCATTATATGCAAAGAATATTATCAAAGAGTTTGTTAAGAAGCACAGTATCGATCTGATTATTGCACACAATACTTCACATCCTTATAATTTTATTACAGCTGTCGGATTGGGATATTTCATAGAAGAACTGCGCAATAATGGTATAATCTGGCCAAAAGTTATGGTATGGTGGCACGATTCCTTTTTTGAACGTGCTCAGTTCAGCAATCCGAATTCTGTTATTAAAAAATACCTTAAATACCTGCCGGGAATTGAAATTGACGGTATTGCTTTTATCAACAAATCGCAACCTGCTCTAGCCAGAAAACTCTACAAATCGTTAGACTATCCTCAAATTGACGGATTCTTCGAAAATCGTGTTATTGTGGTACCCAATACCAGCAGTATCGACTGGGAATGGGAGAGTCTTCCGTGGAATGGGAGTAAGCTGTTGGCCCCTCCACCGGATAATTATAATGATACTTTTCTGCGCGATATAGGACTCTTATATGAAATTGAGAAACGGGATTTTACCCTCGCCGATACATTGATATTACTTCAACATACCAGGATTGTGCCCCGGAAAAAAATTGAAGTGGCGCTTGATTTTGCCTTCCGTCTGGAGAAAAAGTTTAAGAAAGCCAGAAAAAGAAAATGCGTTGCACTGCTGATTAGCGGGCACTCGGGCGACGAGCAGGTTGAATACAAGTCCTTTCTGAGCGAATATTATACAAAACTTGTGGATGAACATCCGGGTTCGGATGTAATAATGATTTTTGGCGAGAATAGGATATTGAGTCATCGCGATATTATTGTAGATAAAAAATACTATAACTTCTATGAAGTACCTGCAATAATTGCGTCGCTTGGAGGTATAGGAACCTATTTTAGTGAGATCGAAGGTTTTGGCAATAATTTAATTGAAATGGTTTCTTTCGGACTACCTGTTGTTATAAATAAATATGATGTGTATCGTTCGGATATAGAAGAATTTGGCTTTCGGTTTCCCTCAATTGAAAACTGCAGTTTAACGGATGATGTTATTGATAAGGCCTTTGAAATACTTACTGATTATAAAGTGAGGAATGAAATTGTACATCACAACCTGGGAGTGCTAAAGGATAAACTCGATAACAGAATAATTGCCGAAAAGCTAAAGCCACTTGTAATTAAAATGTTTACAAGGATATTAAATGTGGAATAAATTGACTTTTATATAAATTCATAATCCAATCAAATGGGCGACTTTTATCAGAATGGTGTAGTAACTACACTTCATAATTTACGCAAAAGGCCTTACGAGGAAATGGAAGAAAAGCTTCTTCGTTTCTCAAAACACAGGCCTATGACTCTAGTACTTCCCTGTCTATACTCTGAATTGGAAGGTCCGGCACTGGAAAATATAATACATGAGCTGATTAAAATACCCTACTTGCAGGAAATAATTATCGGTCTGGATAAAGCTAATAAGGAAGAGTTTGAGCATGCTAAAAAGTATTTCGGACGTCTGGGGCAACAGCACCGGATCTTATGGAATGACGGGCCACGAATGAGAGCTCTCGATAAGTTGCTTATTGACGAAAGCATTGCTCCCCGGGAAATGGGAAAAGGCAGGAATGCCTGGTATTGTTTCGGATATTTTAATGCCTCCGACCGTTCCGAAGCAGTGGCTCTTCACGATTGCGATATAGTAACCTACTCACGCATGATGCTGGCGAGGTTATTTTATCCTGTAGTTGACCCTTCCTTTAATTTTAAATTTTGTAAGGGCTACTATTTTCGTTCCGATAGCCAAATATTACACGGACGGGTAACCCGTTTACTTGTCACTCCTTTGCTACGCACATTAAAAAAGTTTTTTGGGAATGATTTTTTTCTTGATTATCTGGATAGTTTCCGATATCCCCTGGCGGGAGAGTTCAGTATGCGTGCCGATGTTACCAAGACCATCCGTATTCCCAGCGACTGGAGTCTGGAAATCGGCATTCTTTCTGAGGTAATCCGCACAAATGCCATTGGACGTATTTGTCAGGTCGATATTGCCGACCGATACGATCATAAGCATCAGGTACTTTCGGAGGATGATCCTAATGCAGGATTATCGAAAATGAGTACCGAAATATCAAGGGCTATTTTTGCTAAGTTGGCTACAAATGGAATTGTATTTTCAAGGGGTCTCATACGCTCAATAAAAGCTACTTACAATCGGGTTGCTCTCGATATTCTGGATCAATATTACTCCGATGCAGTTCTGAATGGACTTACACTCGACAGGCACGTTGAAGAACAAACAGTCGATCTTTTTACAACTAATGTGTACAGGGCCGGTGAAATGTTTCTGGATAATCCGATGCAGATTCCCACTATTCCAAGCTGGAAAAGGGTTATAAGTGCTATCCCCGATTTCTATAACCGACTTCTGGAAGCTGTTGAACTGGATAATGCCTGATTTCTTGATTCCAGGTCACTTATGATAAAGAATCCGCTATATTTATAATAATACAGTTATTCTGTATCGCGAAATAGCACCTTATAATTTTCTGTTATCCTTCATATGACTAATGTATCGGGACCGATGGATAAAACAATAGCGACGGATAAAATTAAGAACAGGTTAAAGAAAATTTACAACTGTTTGCCTTGGTCCGATGAGCAGTTAGGAGATTTGCTAGATGAAATTCAAAGGATAAAAAAATCGATTGGTTCAGATATTCTGAAATGGAACCAGGAGAGTATCATTTTAATTACCTATGGTGATAGCATAAGAAAAGATAGAGAAAAACCGCTGACAACATTACATCATTTTCTGAGAAAATACCTGGCAAATTCCATTAGCCACGTTCATATACTTCCTTTTTTCCCCTATAGTTCCGACGATGGATTTTCAGTCATCGATTATTGTAAAGTGAATCCGGATCTGGGAACATGGGACGATGTTAAGGAGATAGGCAACGACTATCAACTCATGTTCGATCTGGTGATCAATCACATTTCGCAGGAGAGTGAGTGGTTCAGGAATTATTGTAAGGGAATTGAACCGGGGAAAGGTTATTTTATTGAGGTCGACCCCGGAACCGATCTTTCAAAAGTAGTTCGTCCGCGGAGTTTACCTTTACTTTCGGTTTTTGATACTGTTTACGGAACCCGGCATGTGTGGACTACTTTCAGCTCCGACCAGATTGATCTGAATTTCGGTAACCCGGAGGTTTTACTGGAGATGCTTAAAGTATTTTTGTTTTACCTGGCAAAGGGAGCCAGGGTAATCCGCCTCGATGCTATTGCTTTTCTGTGGAAGGAAATCGGAACAAATTGTCTGCATCTGTCCCAAACACACGAAATTGTTAAACTCATGCACGATATAGCCGGATTTATCAGTCCGGCGATAATTATCATTACCGAAACCAATGTACCAAATAAGGAAAATCTAAGCTATTTTGGTAATGGTGATGAAGCCGATATGGTATATCAGTTTAGTCTTCCGCCTTTGCTCTTAGATGCACTTTATAACGAAAATTCAACTTACCTCAGTAAATGGGCTTCTTCATTATCCGAAATCCCTGAGGGCTGCACTTTTTTTAATTTTACAGCATCGCACGATGGAATAGGAGTCAGGCCTCTCGAAGGACTTTTACCCAGGGAAGAAATTCTTACACTGGCACATGCAATGGAAGAACAGGGGGGACACATCAGTACCAAAACCAATGCAGATGGGAGCGAAAGCCCATATGAAATGAACATTACCTACTTCGATGCTTTGTCGGTAACAAAATTGGGAAAAGATAATTTTCAGGTGGAAAGATTTCTTTGTTCGCAAACCCTGATGATGTCTTTTAAAGGCATTCCGGCTTTTTATATTTACAGCTTGCTGGGTACACATAACGATAATGAAGGAGTGAAACGTACGGGAATTTTTCGTTCCATAAACCGTCATAAATGGGATGAAGATGATTTATATAGTAAACTTGACAACGATACAAGTCATTCATTTATCCTATCAGAGTTACTTCGCAGAATATCGATTCGTAGAAAAGAACCCTTGTTTCATCCTTATTCGCCCCAAGTAGTAATACACTCAGAGAAAAATCTGTTTATACTTACCAGGGGACAAAGAGAGGAACTTTTAGTGTTGGCTAATCTTTCACGAAATTTGAAAACAATTGATCCGAAGAATTTTGTTTTTCCAATTCTGGATTCTATTGATCTGCTGGAGAGTCGTGATATTGGAAAGGAACCCTTTCTTCTGAAACCCTATCAGGTTTGTTGGATAAAAAAAGGCTGACAATCAGAGATGTCAGCCTTTATAGGTTTGGTTTTTATACTTTAAATTGACATATCAATTAATGAGCGACTTACAAGCAGATTCTGCTGTTTTGCTCTTTCCTGATTGATCCTGAATTTCAAGGTATTGTCTTTAAGTATGAACTCAATAGTCGATCCATGCGCATTTGATCCTTCCTGTTCACCTACAATAAGACATGCTCTATTGCCAACCTGGCTTTTGATGGTAGTGATAGATGATATGTTTGCAGCGGGAACAAAAATTAATTGACACGAAACAGCTTCTGCTACTGAAGAAATTCTGCGGATCTCAATGGATTTTGTACCCACTTTTCTGTTTGCCGTAAATTGTACTAACTGATTGTAAGTATCGGAATTCCCATACACTCCAATAACGAAATTTTCATTTCCGCTTCCTTCAGGCCAATTTACATGTCGGAGAAAGTTGTAGATAAACATAGCCTCAACATTCGATAAATTATCTGATGCCTTCACACCCATACTAAAACAAGCCGCAATAAACAGGCTGATAAAAAATATCTTAATCTTCATACTCATGTGTTCTTCTTTAGTTAGCTTCATTCAATTTTTTTCTTTATACAAATCTCAATCCTATACGGGAAGGGAGAAAAAAGGTTACTTATAGTCATATTGTATATAACTTTTTAATCCGAAATAATTACTAATTCGAGGGAAAAATTTGTTCACTTGACTTGATTAATGAAAGTTTAGTCAAATACAGGAATTTGATGGAAGAATTTTATTAAATAATGTGAATTATATTTTTATCAATATCATCGGGTAAAAAGGACACCTGGTTTCTTCTTCCGGAAGGAAATGATCCGGAATATTGCTACACATTTTTCTATCATTTATTCAGTATACCTTATCTTTATGTGAAATAAGCAGTAAATGAATATACTTATAGCTCCTGATTCCTTTAAAGACAGTTTATCTGCTCAAAAAGCAGGTGAAGCCATATACAATGGGATAACAAGTATGCCCGGAGAGTGGAATATTCAGATTCTTCCTATGGCCGATGGTGGCGAAGGAACAGTTGATGCTTTAATTAATGCTACAAATGGCAATTTACATTACACAGAAGTGTATGATCCCCTGATGAGAAAGGTTAGGGCTAAGTATGGAATTCTTGGTGATGGGAAAACAGCTGTTATTGAAATGGCCGCCGCCTCAGGTATCGAACTGCTGAATTCTGAAGAAAGAAATCCTTGGATTACTTCTTCATTTGGAACGGGTCAGTTAATCAGTGCCGCCCTCGATAAGGGATGTAACAGGATTATTATGGGTATAGGTGGAAGTGCTACGAACGATGGAGGTATTGGTATGGCCCAGGCCCTGGGAGTTATATTTCTCGATAAGAATGGAAAACCTGTCGGGCATGGAGGAGGTGAATTATCCAAAATAAACAGAATTGAGGTACAAGGGATGGATCCAAGAATTACAGATTGCGAGATTGATATAGCATGCGATGTAACAAATCCACTCACCGGGCTTAATGGGGCATCGATGATTTATGCTCCTCAGAAAGGGGCCGATAAGGAAATGGTTCAGAAACTCGATACCAACCTGAAACATTTTGCAAAACTCGTAAAAGAACAACTTAACAAGGATGTTGATACAATTCCGGGAGCCGGAGCTGCTGGCGGACTGGGTGCCGGTTTTCTGGCATTCACTCAGGCTGTGCTTAAGCCGGGCTTTGAAATAGTACGCCGCGAAACTAAATTGGACGATCATATTCAATGGGCCGATCTGGTTATTACCGGGGAAGGAAAAATCGATTTTCAGACACAGTTTGGCAAGACGCCCATGGGTGTTGCAAGAGTAGCTAAAAAATACGATAAACCGGTTATTGCTATTGCCGGCACTTTAGGTGAGGGCTACCAGGAACTATATTTCCTAGGATTCGATTCAATAGTATCAATTATCGATAAGCCCATGTCGCTTCAGGAGGCTCTAATTACTGCTCCCCAGTTATTGGAAAGGTCCGCGAGATCTGTTATACAATTATGGATTTCGAAGAAATAAGTCAACTCAACTACTAATTTATCAAACGGCCCAGTGTGATGTGTGAAGGATATTCTTCCGAGCGATAGATTCTGATTTCGGCCTTTTGAAAATCCTCTTCCGTGGCATCATAAATATTCATGAATTGCTGTGGATTACGGTCGAAGAGAGGAAACCAGCTGCTCTGTATCTGGATCATGATCCGGTGTCCAGGGAGAAAAGCATGACTGATATCGTTGAGGGGTACGGAAATCTCTTCAATCATTTGCGGTATAACAGGTTCGGGATCAGAATAACTGTTGCGGTATTTCACTCGTAAAATCTCAGCTCTGACCAATTGCTGGAAACCGGCCATTTCAACCTGGATAGTATTGTAATAGTTGGCTTTTACTGTATCGGGATAAACATCGATAAGTTTTACGATAATATCGTAATCGGTTGAGGTGGATGAAACGAACAAGTCGGCAGTTACGGGACCAGTAAAAATCATTGTATCAGTAAGTGTTTGCGATTGGTAGGTCAATACATCAGGCCGTGCCGAAGCAAAGTGCTGATCTTCGGACATGTATTCTTTATTATAGGCCAGACGTACCGGATGAAAGACCTGGGTATAAGGGACCGGGTGAGCCGGATCGGAAATATATTCATCGGATACAAAGCCTGAAATTGAGGGAATACTAACGGTAAGTGAGAAATCTTCATCAAGATAAAAATTTATTTCTTTGACTGTTTCCGGTGGCCAGGCATCATAGTTTTTCCAGGTATTGATTCCGGTCACAAAAACAGATACTGAAGGTTGTTCATCAATTGATCCTTTTCTTTTCAGGTAATAGTTAAAGAAAGGCAGCTCAATTTCGCGCTGATAGTAATCGGAAGTAGATTGGCCGAATTCCACCAGACCCAGATTTTCTCCTGTTGTCCTTGCCCATCCGCCATGGATCCAGGGACCTAATACAAGCCGGATATCATTATCATTATATTCTTTGATGGCCTGATAGCTATGAACGCTGCCATAGAGGTTTTCATGATCAAACAATCCGCCGGTCACCAGCACAGCGGGTTTGATGTTTTTCAAATGAGGCAGTATGTTTCTTTCCTGCCAGTACTTATCATAATCCGGGTGTGCCATCATTGTATCCCAGACGGGAACTTTATTTTCAAAATACCTGGAATTTATTTCGGAAAGAGGGCTAAGATGGAGGAAGAAATTATAGGCATCACGCACAGGGAAATTGAAGGGTGAGGGCCAATTAGTAAAAGGAGCATCGTGAAACTGGTTGACAACCTCAAAGAAACCGAAACCCGGGAGAAGCGCAAATGCCCCATGATGATGCATGTCGTCGCCTATAAACCAGTCGGCAATGGGAGCCTGTGGACTGGAACACACAATGGCAGGGTGCGCATTAATGATTCCTGAAGAAGCATAGAATCCACGGTACGAGATACCCCAGAGTCCAACTTTCCCGTTATTATGAGTATTCTTCAGCAGCCATTCAACAGTATCGAAAGTATCACTGCTGTTATCAACATAAGTTGAATCAGGCTTCTCAGTTAGATGAGGTGTCATCTGAGACATGTATCCTTCCGACAGGAACATTCCGCGTGCATCCTGGTATACAAAAATATACTTCTCTTCTGCCAGATATACTGATGGCCCTATGCTTTCAGGGTAATTCTCCTCGCCATAAGGAGGAATGCCATAGGGGGTTTTAACCATCAGGATAGGATATTCAACGGACGAATCACGGGGTGAGTATATGGCTGTGAACAGCCTGATTCCATCACGCATGGTGATGTATACTTCCTGTTTGGTGTAGTTTTTTCTGATGTAATCCGTGCCTTGTGCAATGGAAATCTCAGCTAAAAACAGAAGAAATAGAAAGCTAAAGATATTTTGTTGTTTCATAAAAAAGCCACTTAGAAATTACTAAGAGGCTAATTTAATGGAATATCTTTAAGTTTAATTCCTTCTTCCCAACAGTAAGAAAAGAAAATAAATTAAAGTTGCCAGCGACGCTAGAGTAGCTGCTATATAGGTATATACGGCCCATTTCAAGGCATCTTTTACCAGGACCTGAATTTATCTATTATATGAAAACGGTTGAAGCTAAAAATTAGTAAATTCACTCCAAATACTTGCACCTATGCAAAGCGCCTTTATCAATGATAAAATTAAAATAGTTCAGGGGGATGATCAGATCTACCGGTATATTGCCATAAACCAGTGTACACTTGATATGGATACCCTGAAAAAAATGACAGAAACCGGCGATTCCTGGAATGGCACGCAGCTTTGTGCCAACCTGATCGACCTCCGCGACATGTTCTTTGTCGACTCAAAAACCAGGGATTATGCCGCATCCCAGTACCGTCCCCATGTTGCCGGACAGGCTATTGTAATCGAGTCAAAGATCTCCAGCTATTTTGCTAATTTATTTCTCAAGTTCAGCAGGCCAAAAGTTCCTACCAAACTCTTCACTTTAGAGGAAGAGGCAATCGGGTGGCTAAAAGAACAGTTGGAAAGGCGAAGGCGGACTGAAAGGGCCAATATCTGAGATATCACTTGTCGAAAAATCATAACTCTAATGAAAAAAGCCTTCCTGGTGGGAGGCTTAAGTAATAGAGGGTGGTAAAATTCCTAACCTGGAATTGATAATAGACATTTTCAAAGTAATTGATTATGTGAGCAATATGAATATGATTTTACAATCAGTTTATTATATTTTTAAGATTAAACCTATCCTGTGCAAAAGTCCCCGTAAAATAGTAAGTGTAAAAACACTATAGCTTCATTTTCTATGATTCCCATCGGAATGGAATGAAAGACGATGGATATCGGAGGCTTCTAGTAGTGGGGATATTTATTTATTGTCAATCAGAATATCAGTCGAAAGCTGAATATTGAATTTGTTTTTATGGTGTAAAAAATAATGAAGTAGCTAAGCTTAAATTTCAGAATCATTTAACATAAGTATTTCTTCAGACTCAAAGGTATTTTTTTATATTTTTATACTGTAATGCCATTTTCCAGTTAGGTAAAACACCATAAACCCTATAAAATGAGAAACATATTTTTATTTGCTTTATTCCTGCAGCTATGCAATATTTTATCTGCACAGGAAACAGAACTCTACGAACCCTGGAATTACCGCCAGGCAGTTGAAAACGGAACCCGCAGTCGTGATGGAAATTCCGGACCCAACTACTGGCAAAACCATGCCGATTATGTTATTAATGTAAAATTAGACACTGCTCAAAAACAATTAATCGGGAATGAGACAATTAGCTATTTCAATGAAAGTCCCGACACACTGGACCGATTAGTACTCCGGCTTTATCAGAACCTCTATAAAAAAGGCGCGGGAAGAGATGAAACTACACCTCCAGGAAATATACACGATGGTGTTTCCTTCGATACATTTATTATCGGCGATATTCAAATTGAATTCAATGATTCAATCTTCATAGAAAACGGAACCAATATGTCGATGTTATTACCTAAACCTTTGCTTCCGGGTAAGTCAGTCGATGTAAAAATAGAATGGAAATGTAAAATAGCCACAGAACCTGTTTTCCGTAGGGAGGGATATTACAAAGACAATGCCTGGTTTTTAGGCCAGTTCTACCCTCAGATAGCTGTGTACGATGATATGGAAAGGACCTATCAAATGAATGGCTGGGATTGGGTACTCTCTCACAAGGGTCTCAATGAGTTTTATAACGATTTTAACAATTATAAAGTCAGCATTGAAGTGCCTGAGGGTTTTTATATTTGGGCTACCGGCACACAAACTAATGCAGAGGAGGTATTTACTCCTGAATTCCTCAAAAAATATAAACAGGCACTTCTCTCAAATGAAACCACCCACCTTCTTTCAGAAAAAGATAACCCGGCTGAAAATCTTATTGGTAATATCTGGAAGTTTAAAGCTGATTTTGTCCCGGATTTTGCCTTCGGAACAGCTCCCAATTTTGTTTGGGACGTGGTGAATGTATCCCTGGACGAAAAGGATGTATATGTAGAGGCAGCTTATCCATACAATGAAGAGATATATCATACAACAATAGATATTGCCAGACAAACCATAGAATTCACGTCAGAGACAGACCCGGGAGTTGTTTTTCCCTATAGCCATGCTTCAGTATTCAACGGTATGTGGTATGGAGGGATGGAATACCCCATGATCACAAATGTAGCGGCTACCAACGATACTACATTTTTTAACTTAATGATCTTCCATGAGATCGTGCATAACTACCATCCCTTCAGTATGGGTTTTAACGAGAAACGCTATCAATATATGGATGAAGGATTAACCGAGTTTTTTACCAGTCAGTTTCTAATGCAAAAGCACTCGTGGGATAACCACTATTTTGCAACACCTGAGGGTCTGATTGAGCTACCTGTTATTTTTCGCTACATGGCACAGGACGAAGATGCACCATTGTTTGATTCATATGGTAAAGTAAATGTATTCAATGTGGTTTATCTATGCTATATTAAAGCTGAATTGGCTTATTATCTGTTTCAGGAAATGGTTGGCTATGAGAGATTTCTGCTCGCATACAAGGAATTTATTAAGCGTTGGCAAGGAAAACACCCTACTCCCTGGGATATGTTCTATACCTTTAATGATGCCCTGGGCGAAAACTATAACTGGTTCTGGAATGCCTGGTTTTTCGATTATGGCTACCCCGATTTAGGAATAAATCTGGAAGGTGATCAACTCATTATTGAACGTTTGGGAGTTGGTTCGCTTCCGGTACCTGTAAAATTGAATATCGAATATACTGATGGCACCACTGAAGAGATTTATAAACCAATGGATATATGGAAAAATGGAGAGAAAGAGATTACGCTCCAGTTGGAGAAATCTTCCGGTATAAAATCTGTCTGGCTTGATACCCATACTGTGCCCGACATCGATGAACGAAATAATCGCATTGATTTAAACTAAGATCTGTTAAATCCATACTCGCTCGCGCGGAGAAAATGTATTTTTCAAAAAAGGTAGACCAAGTGATGTTATAGAAGCTCTTAAAAGAGAACAATCTTATAATGTAAACTCGAATGAAAAAGTCCTGAGCTTTATGCTCAGGGCTTTCTTTAGTAGCGGGGATAGGACTTGAACCTATGACCTTTGGGTTATGAGCCCAACGAGCTACCAACTGCTCCACCCCGCAATATGTCTTAAAAATATTTTCTTCATTTAAAATAGCCAACTTTTTGGCTACCAATCCCGAAACAATCAAAATTTTCAATTTTGCTTTTGTTTCGAGGACTCTCGAAAAACTTAACAAATCAGCGATTTGTTGTTTTTCGGAGCTGCTCCACCCCGCAATATATCGTTAAAGAGTGTTTCGTTTAAGGTGCGCAAATATACATAAGATTTTACTTATCTGAAAATTTTAGGACCATTTCTCAGGCATTACAATAATAAAAGGTCCAAAAAATATCTGACTGTCTTTTTATTAATCAGTACCGTCATAAATTATTTTCAATTAATATTTCTGTATTTTAGTAGAGCTCATTGTAATATAATCAGACCATGAAAAGAGTTTTATTTTTTTCAGTTTTATTTATTTTATTGGCCGCTCTTTGCTGCAAACCGGAGACCGGAAATAAGAACAAGAAACAATTTTTCCCTCCAGTTAGTTTTGAGAAAGCAGCCGAATGGGCCGATAGCTTACTGACGCTTATGACCCTGGAGGAGAAGATCACTTTTATTGGCGGCGACAGGATCTTTTTCACACAGGCGATTCCTCGTCTGAATATTTCTTCCGTTATGATGGCCGACGCTACCCAGGGTGTTCATTTACGGGATAACTGGAGAGATGAAATATTTTATGATGAAGTACTTCCCAGGTCAACCGCATTTCCCTGTCCGATTTTACTGGCATCAACATGGAATAAGAACCTGGTTGAAGAATATGCCAATGCTGTGGGTGAGGAATGCCGGGCAGGAGGGATTGCCATATTACTGGGTCCGGGAATGAATATATACCGACAATCGCGTTGCGGAAGGAATTTCGAATATTTTGGTGAAGATCCCTACCTGGCGGGTCAGATGATCGAAAATTATGTAGTGGGTTTGCAGAGCACAGGGACCATAGCTACACTTAAGCATTTTGTGGCCAACAATACCGATTACTTTCGCCGGAAAAGCAATTCCATAGTGGATGAACGAACCCTCCATGAAATTTACCTTCCGGCATTTAAATCAGGTGTCAATGCAGGGGCAATGGCCGTCATGACATCCTATAACCAATTAAATGGCGAATGGTGTGGGCAGAGTAATTATGTGATCGACACTGTCCTCCGCAGACAATTAGGTTTTAAATGGCTGGTCATGACTGACTGGTGGTCGGTGTACGATGGTGAAAAGGTAATACAATCGGGGATGGACCTTGAAATGCCTTTCCGCCTGGCTACAGAAAATGCAGGACAATTGCTGGAAGAGGGAAAAGTCAGTGAAGCGGATATCAACAGGATGGTACGGAGCATTCTTCGTACGTTATATGCTATGAAGGCTTTTAGCCGGGTTAAAGAAGAAAGTTATTTAAATAAATTCGATGAGCATGAAGAAATAGCGCTGCAAACTGCTCGTGAGGGAATTATATTGCTTAGGAATGAAAATCAAATTCTTCCCATTGAAGATACCACGAAAACCATCCTGATCACCGGTGAATATGCAATAAAAGTGGCACAGGGTGGTGGTGCAGCTACGGTCGAAGGGTATAATCATATCACTCTGACCGAAGCCTTAGCCGGGATATATGGCGTTAATGCAGGATATATCGATGCTCCAACGGATGAAGAAATTTCAACAGCTGATGTGGTGGTTTTAAATATTGGAACCTTTGATAGTGAAGGCAGAGATCGGCCCTTTGAGTTACCGGATACAACGGAAAATGAAATACTTAGAATAGTGGATTTGAATCCAAATACTGTTGTAGTTGTGAATTCAGGAAGTGGGATCAGGATGAGCAGTTGGAATCAGAAAGTGGCTGCTATTTTATATGCCTGGTATCCCGGGCAGAATGGAGCACTGGCAGAAGCCGAAATTATAACCGGAAAAGTAAATCCTTCCGGGAAATTGCCAGTTACTATCGAGAAAGAGTTTGTCAATTCTCCCGGATATGGTTACATACCACAGGGTGAAGCATTGTACGAAGGATGGCAGGGAGAAGAGGAAAAAGCACGAGCTGTATATGACATACAATATAAGGAAGGAATTCTTGTCGGGTATCGCTGGTATGAGTATCAGCGTATTCCTCCTCTTTATCCGTTTGGCTTCGGACTATCCTATACCAGCTTCGAACTGGGTAAGATAACTCTATCAACTAAAAAATTCCGGCAGGGTGAGACCCTGAAGATCACGGTTTCTGTTAAAAATACTGGAGAAAGAAAAGGAGCTGAGACCATACAACTATATATCAGCGATATTGAGTGTTCAGTACCTCGGCCTGTTAAAGAATTAAAAGGTTTTGAAAAAATTGTATTGGAACCCGGTGAATTAAAGAAAGTTACTCTATTTATCGAGAGCGACGATTTTTCATTTTGGGACACTGAATCGAAAGGATGGAAAGCTGAACCGGGTGAATTTGAATTATTACTGGGTACATCTTCAAACCAGATAGTTCAAAGGTTTATAGTTGTCTTATTGTAATACTATATCTTTATAGAATAAGTAATTTTCTGGCTGTCATATTAATTATTTTGGCAGAGATCATATTGATTTGTAACATTAGCTTATAATCAGGTTACATATAAATATATTTAGGCTTAAAGTATTTTGAAATTACTGCTAAAATTTAAATATTTACGGCTCTTTATAAAGTTCTTAAGAATTTTCTTTTATTGATGCAAAAGCTATATTTACGAACTTAATATACTTTCTGTTTATTAACTATTCATTTTAACCCTAACTTTTATGAAAAATATTTTAAACAGTAATTTATTGAGAAGGAATAAAAGTATTTTATACTTTTTTGGGATTCTCCTCTCACTTGCGGTGGTGTTTCCGGGAAATATGTTTGGGAATTCGCTCAAACAGGATAAGACAATTACCGGTACAGTTACCGATGGCGCATCTAATGAACCTCTACCCGGAGTTACAGTTGTTGTTAAAGGAACAACTACGGGAACCATTACCGATATTAATGGTAAATTTTCCATTCAGGCTATGCCTGAAGATATACTTGTATTCAGCTTTGTAGGCTATCTTAAGGAGGAAATCATGGTTGCCGAACAAACTATGATTGCTCTTGTACTTGCACCAGATATTATTGATCTTGACGAACTGGTTGTAATTGGTTATGGTGTTCAGAAGAAGAGCGACCTGACAGGAGCTATTGCTTCCGTTAGTACTGAAGATCTGCAGAAAATCCCCAATACAGGTGTAGGAAGCATGCTTCAGGGTATGGCTGCCGGTGTTCAGGTAACCAATAATACCGGAGCACCCGGATCGAATGTTACTATCCGTGTACATGGTATACCTACTATTACAAGTATTGATGGTGTGGCTCAGGGACAGCCTATCTGGATAATTGACGGCGTACCGGCTTCGCCGAACAGTGTAAGTTCGAGCGATATCAAATCTATCGAGATCCTGAAAGATGCTTCTTCTGCTGCTATTTACGGATCGAACGGAGGTGCCGGAGTAATCCTGGTTACCACAAAAAAGGGAGAAGAAGGTAAACCCAAAGTTAATTTGAATTATTACTACGCTTCCCAGGTAGCTCCCAACCGGATCGATATGGCTACAGGACCTGAATTTGGGCGGATGTTTACAGAAATGGAAGCATTACGTGGAGAAACCGATTTTACCTTCCCGGGGTATGCCGATGCTTCATCCTTTGATGCTATAGCTACCCATGACTATCAGGATATGGTTTTTCGTGAAGGCATGCTGCATAACATTGACTTTAGTGTTTCCAGCGGCAACGACAGAACCAATACCTATCTGGGGTTAGGTTATGTAAACCAGGAAGGTATTCTTGAAGGCACCAGCCATCAGCGCTTTAATTTCCGTGTCAACTCGGAATATCAAGTCAATAAATGGTTCATGGTAGGTGAAAGGATTTCTTTTAACTATACAAATACTCCCGGCTTTGAAGAATGGCAATATCAAAATGAGTATGAATCTCCCCTGATGAATGCCATTGTAGTCCATCCTTATCTCGAACCTTATGACAACACCGGGAACTACGTACCCAATGGTCTTGGACAGGCGGGAAGCCCGCTGCCAAGCATTGAGCTGCTGCATAAAGAATTTAACCGACGTGAGGGAAACGGCCTTGTTTTTGCCAGGATCACACCAGTGAAGGGACTCGCTCTTGAAACCCGCCTGAGTGGATCGCTCTCTTTCAATGACAACTATGATTTTCTTCCAACTTTCAGCTATGGAGTAGCTCCAGGACAGTTCAGGAATATTTCTGAGATCTATCGTCGCTATGAAACTTCCAATGGCTACAACTGGCAAAATATTCTGACCTACAATACAACAATCATTGATGCTATTAACATAGGAGCCATGGTTGGATTTGAAATAGGAGAGGGAAAGTACAGATATATGAGTGGAAGAAGGCTCGACCTGGCCACTGAAGAACCCGAAATGTGGTACTTTGACGCCAGCACTGATGAAACATCTCCCTCACAGATCAATGAAAGCAGAGGCGGAGGGAATGAGTCTGCAGGATGGGCAGTTTTTACCAGATTGAATTTGGACTATAAGAGTACCTATCTGTTACAGCTAAACTTCAGGAGGGATGCATCCTCCAAATTCGGCCCTGATAACCGTATCGGTAATTTCCCGGGACTATCTGTTGGCTTGAAATTCTCCGAGTACGATTTTGTTAAGAATCTTGGGATTCTGTCCTTTGGTAAGTTTCGGTATGGATATGGTGTTGCCGGTGTAAATACCATTGATGACTATGCTTTCTATGCTACTGCTGCCTACCTGACCCATTTTGGATATGGTTTCGACAATGCGGCATTAAGTACAGGAGGATCGAAAAATGTACTCGTTGACCCCATGATCCATTGGGAAGAAATCGTCACGCATAACTATGGAGTAGACTTGGCCTTTTTTAGCAACCAGCTCACCCTGTCGGTTGACCGTTTCCACCGTACAAATCTTGGGCTGCTGATCCGTGAGACTACTCCGGGATATGCCGGCTGGACTGTTCGCGATATATACCAGGAAGCTGATGGCATGGATCCGCGCCCCTATGTAAACAGGGGTAATATGGTTAATACAGGATGGGATTTTGTCCTGGGTTATACTACCAACATTGGTAACATTCAGCTGAATGCAAATCTGTCATATTCTTATGTTGAGACTATCGCTGAAGACCTGGGTACCGATTCTATATTGAGTGAGGGCGGCGCCAGAGGACTTGCAGGTGATATCTGCCGGACTGAAACTGGCTATGGAGTCAGTGATTTTTATGGTTTTGAAACTGACGGCCTGTTCACCATTGAGGATTCTGACTCGACACTTGCTGATGGCACACCCTTCATAACCAACCAGCCTAGTTATATCTCACCTTCCGGGGATGTAGTTTGGGCTCAGCGATATGCAGCCCCAGGAGATATTCGTTTTGTTGATACAGATGGTGATGGAGAAATTACGCAGGATGACAGAGTTCGTCTGGGTAATCCCTTCCCGAAACACGAACTGGGGTTCACGCTGAACCTGACCTGGAAGATGATTGACTTCTCCATGTTCTGGCAGGGAGCTTTCGGGTATCAAATATTTAATGCCAACAAATACTATCTGTACAATAATGACGGGAACTTCAACTGGAGCCAGGATTTTGTAAATGACCATTATCGCTGGCAGGATGTTACAGCAGTTGATGGCGATGGAAATACGGTTGCTACATTCTCCGCAAATACCAGTTCAGAAAATCCACGCCTGGATCCTTTCAATAGAAATAACAACTACGGAAGGATTTCTGACTTCTATATCGAGAATGGTTCCTACCTGCGTCTAAAAAACCTTCAGATAGGGGTTTCTTTACCAAAACAGGTCACCAAAATTATGCACCTGGAGCAGTTCAGGATATATATTGGAGCCAAGAACCTGCTGACTATTACCAAGTACTCTGGGATGGATCCTGAAGTACCCACCTATAGTGTACTGTCTGCAGGTATTGATAAGGCCTCTTATCCGCAGGCCCGTATGTATCTTGCAGGTGTTAATATTAAATTTTAATATTCGAAAATTATTTAATCATGAAATATAAAATATATACTTCGGTACGAGTGCTTATACTCAGTGTATTGATCACCGGGTGTAGCGAAGATTTCCTGGATAAGAATCCGATTGCGATCCAGACAGCAGAAACATTCTACACTGACTTCGATGCTGTTGATGCAACATGTACGGCTGCTTATAGTGAACTGAATGCCCGTGAGGTATTTGATAAAGATTACATTCTGATCGCTGGTTCTATCCCTTCAGATGATGTGGAGTGTGGTGGTGAAACCATCAACGATTATCCGATTGCTCAGCATGTTGACCAGTTTCTGCACACCCTGAATGATGAAACGCCTTTTAACGAGATCTGGGATTATTGCTATAAAGGACTCCGACATGCCAATACTGCCATTAATCGTCTTGAAAATATCACTGATATTGACGAAGAGGCTGATCCTGCCATAGTCTCACAGCGTATCGGCGAAATGAAGTTCCTTAGAGGGTTATATCATTTTATATTGGTACAGGTATTTGGGGGAGTTCCAATTGCTGATAAGGAAATTACACCTTCTGAGTTCGAAACGGAAAGAAGTGATATTAAAACTGTTTTATCATTTATTGAAGGAGACTTAAAAGAAGCTATTCCACTGCTTCCGGATCGTTCCCAACTGAGTTCGTCCAATATTGGAAGAGCTACCAAGGGAGCTGCTCAATCTCTCCTCGTGAAGGTATTGGTCTATGAATCAAGCTATGCTGAAAACTATTCAGGTGATGTGCGTTTCGGAGATTGTCAGAACAGATGGGCTGAAGCATTACAATACGGGTTGGATGTATATGATCCCAATAATGAAGGTGTCAGTGAATACAGTCTGGTTGGAATAACCGGTGAACGGTATGCCTCCTGGAGAACCGGCACCGATGCGGCTGCTACCATTGATGGATTCCGGTGGTTATTTACCGCTGATGGTGATAACAGTTCCGGAAGTATCTTCGAGATACAGAGCATTTCCGATGGTCTAGGCTATGGTGCTACTCATGGTAATGTAATGACTGTTTATCAGACGGTCAGGCAGTATAGAGATGCTGGAGGAAACATTCAGAACACTTACGGAGGATGGAGCTTTAATTGTCCAACTGATGCTTTGGTACAGGCATTCATGAACAGCGATCCGCGTGAAGCCGGATTGAATTCATCTCCTCTTGCCAGCGAAAACCTGGATCCAAGGTTTGAGACCACAGTGGGTCAGAATGGCGATTCTATCCTTTCCGGGCCAACCTATGAGTGGGTAGAGATGAACTGCGACAATTTGCCAACAGGGAGAATTGGCAGAAAATTCGAATGTGGTTATGACGAGTTTTGGAGTCTGGCAAACCAGCCCTGGGAAGGACCTATGAACGTTCGTCTGATCCGGCTAGCCGATGTGATGCTTCTGACTGCAGAAGCCGCCTTCAAAACCGGTAATAATGCCATTGCACTCGCGTTGGTTAATAAGGTAAGAGAGAGAGCAAGAATGTGCGGAACTACCAGTGAACCGGCTGCACTAAGCGCTGTTTCCTACGAGGATATCATTCACGAGCGTCGCCTGGAACTGGCGCTTGAGCCGCATCGTTTCTTCGACCTGGTACGTTGGGGTTTAGCCGATGAAATGATCGGGGGTGAGCATATTCTGGCCCTGGGCCCGAACTACACCATCGAATGGGTTCCCGGAAAACATGAATTCTTCCCCCTGCCTATCTCTGAAGTGGAAGTAAGCAATGGCTCTCTCGTTCAATATGATCCGTGGCAATAATAATTTAATTTATTACATTATAAAGGGAGTTAAAAGCTCCCTTTATACTTTATAATAGTCAATTTGTTATCTCATACCACCTGCTTAACGAGAATTTCCCCTCTCCGTTATAATATCTAAATCGTATAAGTCTTGCTTCGGGATCTATTTCGCGCCACGAAATTTCAAGCGCTCCGGGATGGGTCAGATTGGTGATATATCCCTTTGTTTCTCTTCGCATTCGATCTGCCTCCTGGATAGTTATTTTCTTTTTTAGATCAAGTTTCCAGCGTTGTTTTGCAAATGCCTCTTCTATGCTTTCATCGCCCAATACAACAATATCGATACTATTAAATGTAGTAATATAACCTTTGTAAGGTGGTACAGTTTTGCCCAACTCCAATTGTTCGATATCACTCCAAAGTTCAGGTGTCTTTTTCTTAAAGATTAATAATTCTGCTATTTTGGAATTGATGGTATCCTGAAAGGCTACATGCCTGAAATTATCCCCATCCTGGGCTTCACCAATCAAACCAAACCGTATTATTTTTACATAATGATTCCTTGCCATGAATTTCCTTTTCAGTCAATTCTTATACAATTTTACAAATATCCGTGAATACCTGAGTCAACTTATCAACTAATCCCCCGGAAAGAAGAATGGTTTACTTTATACACTCATCATTTTGACTTTCTTTTATATATTTGTGCAAATGCTTTTTTTCTGATGGATAAGAAAGAAAAAAGAAACTTTTTTCAAAAGATAAGAGATAAATACAGATTTTCGATCTACCGTGACGAAAGTTATGAAGAGGTACTCAACTTAAAACTATCACGCATGAATGTGATAGCCTGGGGAGGAATTGCCACCCTTCTTTTTCTCGGAATCGTGATATCCATTATAGTATATACACCGGTTAGAGAATTTATTCCGGGTTACCCTGATGAAAACACGCTGAAAAGCAGTATCAGAAATAAGCAACGACTGGATTCACTTGAAATTGAACTGAACAGGCGCGATATGTACCTGGATAATATTAACCGTATCATATCGGGTGAAGAACCTGAGAATTACAATAATGTCAGGGATACAAATCAAAATTATAATGATATTAAATTCACTCGCTCTACAGAGGATTCTCTTATGAGGGAATATTTCAGGGAGGAAGAACAATTTGGAATAGATAAAGACAAGAAATACGAGACCATAGGAGGTATTTCCCGGATGCATTTCTTTGCACCTGTCAAAGGACTGGTTACCAATTCATTCAATGCGGTAGGAGATCATTATGGTACGGATATAGTTGCTGCTGCAAACGAAGTAGTAAAAGCTACCCTGTCAGGTACCATAATTATGGCAACATGGACACTCGAAACGGGTTGGGTTATTCAGATTCAGCATAAAAATAATCTTATATCAATTTATAAGCACAATGCTGAATTACTTAAAAGAGTTGGAGATTATGTAGAAGTTGGAGAAGCTATAGCAATTATTGGTAATTCCGGTGAATTAACAACGGGTCCGCACTTGCATTTCGAATTGTGGTACATTGGTATTCCTCTTAACCCTGAAGATTATATTTCGTTCTGAAAGTGTTCATCTTTTATAATTGATAATGAGAAAGAGAGTAGCCATTCTGGGATCGACAGGTTCAATTGGCACACAAACACTCGATGTCATTTCACATCATATGGAAGTTTTTGAGGTATCAGTAATTACTGCCAGAAATAACGTTGATCTGCTCGTTGATCAGGCACTCAGATATATTCCAAAACATGTTGTTGTTACCAATGAAAAACACTACCGGGAGGTGTCAGATGCACTTAAAGGATTACCAACTGAAGTACATGCAGGCGATAAGTATCTTTCGGAAATAGTACAACTGAAAGAGATTGATATTGTACTCTCTGCGCTTGTAGGGTTTGCTGGTTTATTACCCACCATTAAAGCACTGGAATCGGGCAAGAATATTGCGTTGGCTAATAAAGAAACTCTTGTGGTTGCCGGAGAGCTTATTACAGAACTGGCCCGGAATAATAACTGTCAAATTTATCCGGTCGATTCGGAACATTCGGCAATTTTTCAATGTCTTGTCGGTGAGAATCGGAAAAGCATCGAAAAAATTTATCTTACAGCCTCGGGAGGCCCTTTTCGGGGAATGAACGCAGAACAGTTAAAGAAAGTAACCCTGCATCAGGCACTGGATCACCCCAACTGGTGCATGGGGAATAAGGTTACTATTGATTCAGCATCGCTGATGAATAAAGGACTGGAAGCTATTGAAGCAAAATGGCTTTTTGATCTTACACCTGAACAAGTGGAGATAATTATCCATCCGCAATCTATTATTCATTCTATTGTTCAGTTTCACGACGGATCGATGAAAGCTCAGATGGGACTGCCTGACATGAGATTGCCTATTCAATATGCTCTTAGTTATCCGGAAAGATTATCCAGCGATTTTCCACGATTTAATTTTATAGATTATCCGAAACTTACCTTCGAAAAACCTGATACTGATGTTTTTCGTAATCTCGCCCTGGCGCTAAATTCTATGCATTCAGGTGGTAACATGCCATGTATTATGAATGCGGCCAATGAAATTGCTGTTGATGCTTTTCTTAACGATCGGATTCCTTTTTACAGGATGCCTGAGATCATTGAAAACGCAATGGCTAATGTCAGTTTTATAACACATCCATCAATAGAGGATTATACGGAAAGTGATTCTCAAGCAAGACAATTTGCAAGCGAGATGATATAAATTGACCTCTTTCTTGACCTTGTGATCAAATATTATAATTTTGCAGGGCTTTAGGTGTTGTTATACCGGTTTTTTTCTTCTAATAATATTACCGGATAGTATTTCAGAACAATCAAGATTATAGATATGCAATTTGACTAACTACTTTGTGTAAATAAAGCTTAAACTAAAAAATGAACTTTTTTGTATATAATAGATTAATGAATTATATCTTAATATAAAGAATGAAAATAATAATCCAGATCGGTCAGCTACTTTTATCCCTATCCATTCTCATTATACTCCATGAATTAGGGCATTTTATTTTCGCACGTATTTTCAAAACCCGTGTCGAAAAATTTTACTTGTTCTTTAATCCCTGGTTTTCACTTTTTAAGGTAAAAAAAGGAGAAACTGAATATGGTATAGGCTGGCTGCCTTTGGGGGGGTATGTAAAAATTTCCGGGATGATAGATGAATCGATGGATAAGGAACAATTGAAAAAACCACCCCAACCTTATGAATTTCGTACAAAACCTGCATGGCAGCGTTTATTTATTATGCTTGGAGGGGTACTGGTGAATCTAATACTCGGATTTTTGATTTTCTCCTTCATTCTGTTTAGCTGGGGCGAAAAATACCTTCCGAATAGCAATCTTACTGATGGGATATGGGTTACCGATACAATAATGTATCAAGTGGGTCTTCAAACAGGCGATAAGATAATATCCGTAAACAATACAAAGCCTGAAAGTTTTATTAACATCCTGGAGGAGATGCTTTATGGAGGGGAAATGCATATTGTCAGAAATAGCCGGGATACGGTATTGGTTATTCCCCAGGATTTTGTGGGTAGTGTGGTTGATAACAGTATTCACAACCGGGGGTTCCTTATTTACCCAAGGATACCTTTTATAATTAGTGAAGTTCCGGATACATCACAAAATGCTGGCTCAGGGCTTAAAGCCAGGGATATGATTGTTCAGCTCAATGATATACCGGTGAAATATGCCGACGAAATTATTTCAATACTTGATACTATTCGCGGGAAAACCGTGTCGGTTGTTATCGACCGGAAAGGAGAAGAACATAAACTGATGGTGGATGTGAGTGATGAAGGTAAACTTGGCATTGTATACGGTTTTCTGAACTTCGATCAACTCGAAAAATTGGGAGTATATAATTTTTCGACCTATGAATATACCTTCCTGCAATCGATTCCTGCAGGATTTCTTCGTGCAAAGAAAGAGCTTCTTTCCTACATCCGGCAGATCGGGTTGATATTTAATTTTAAATCGGGTGCTTATAAAGCTGTTGGGGGTTTTGGAGCCATAACGAATCTTTTTCCTCCAATCTGGAATTGGGAAGCTTTTTGGAATATTACCGCTCTTTTATCTATTATGCTGGCTTTTATAAATATACTTCCTATTCCTGCTCTTGACGGCGGGCATGTTACATTTTTAATTTTTGAAATGGTTACAGGTCGCAAACCCGGGGAGAAATTTCTTGAATATGCTCAAATGGTGGGGATGTTCATTATTCTTTTCCTCATTTTGTATGCTAATGGCAATGATGTTTACCGGTTAATTCTCCGATGGATCGGAAAATAATATGTAACTTTGATTAAAATATACTGAAATGGCTACAATCATTTTGCTTGGAACACCGGGTCCTTTTGAGATTATTCTGATAGTAGTTATATTGCTTTTGCTTTTTGGTGGACGGAAAATTCCGGAGTTAATGCGAGGACTGGGTCAGGGGATGAAGGAGTTTAAAAAAGCAACCCGGGATGATGCTCCGGAAGAAAAGAAAAAAGAAGTTATTGATCCTGAGAAGGAATAGTATAACAGAAGAGATTTTTTAAGAAGGTAATACCCTAACGCTAAATAATTCATTAATAATGAAAAGGAATTTTTTTCCTTTACTATTTATTATCATTCCTTTCCTCAGCCAGAATTTATTTTGCCAATCATATACCGGAACTGCCGGTACTACTTTTGCTTCATTAGATAATCCTAATATAATATCCGGAAATCCTCCTGCTTTCCGTTCGTCCAATAGCCTTGAATATGGTGTGGGGACACTGAATAAAAATACACCCATCGATCTTCAGTTTAATACGGAGGTAGAAAATACAATTAATTATTTCCTTGCAAAACGACGGGCTGATATTGAAGTTTATCTGCAGCGTTCAACCTATTACTTCCCACTGATCGAAGAGCTACTTGATAAGTACGATCTCCCACTCGAACTAAAGTATATTGCTGTTATAGAATCGGGATTGAATCCTTTAGCCAAATCGAGTTCAGGAGCGGTTGGAATTTGGCAGTTCCTGTTTTCAACCTGTTCTTTATTCGATTTAAAAGTCGACTCCTATATTGATGAACGCAGGGATATATATAAATCGACCGAAGCTGCCTGTAGATACATGCAATATCTTTATCGTACATATAACGATTGGAACTTGGTAATGGCTGGTTATTGTGGTGGTCCCGGTGATGTTCGTAAAGCCATTGAACGTTCCGGTGGTAAAACTGATTATTGGGAAATTCGTCCTTTTCTTACGGAACAAGCGCGTAACTACATTCCGACCTTTATTGCCGTTGACTATCTGATGAATTATTATGAAGCATATAATATTGCGCCCGGTAAGTTAAGTTATTCATGGAGCGATGTGGATACTATTCAAATAAATTACTCCGTATCATTTCAGCAGATTGCTTCTGTGCTCGGTATTCCGGTATCAGAAATTGAATGGCTGAACCCGGTTTATAGGAAAGGAATCATTCCTGACCTGCCGGAGCCTTGCATTTTAATTCTGCCTAAAAATCATATTCTGAATTATATTCGAAACGAAAGCAGGATAATTGCTGTTTCTGTACCGGAGAAAGACTATAATACCCTGATAGCATTTGCGGGAACAACAGATAATCGTAAAATGATCACTCACACTGTGAGAAGTGGAGAGTATTTCCACAAAATAGCTATCAACTATAATTGTACTATTGAGAATATAAAGGCATGGAATAACCTGAATAGTCTGGATGCTTATCCCGGACAGGTACTTAAGATTTGGATACCTGGTAAAGATGAATATTGAATTCTATTAAAGGCAGGTATTTTGTTGTAATTTCATAATTAGTAATATAAAACATCCCAAAAAATGAGAATTTCTATTTTCTCAATGATTAT
>CAZQCO010000034.1:0-33862 GCA_964592225.1 uncultured Bacteroidales bacterium | reverse complement strand
ATTACATACTAATAATTCAAAAAGACCCGTTTATTACATATCGGTATTTACAGTGATACCTGAAAAACATATCGTATCTTTATATACACTAAACAATTTTAACTAATCCGGTTATGATGAAGTATATTTTTTTATTTCTAAACATCCTCCTGATTTTTATACCAGATAGCTCTGCCCAGGAATCCAATCCTGTTGAGACAATTGAAAAAATAAAAATATCCAGTGGTATATTACTGGAGATAGAACGCTCAGAGAAATATACTCTTGATATTTCCTCACCAGACCTTGATTTAAGTTGTCTTATTAAAACTATTGACAATGGTGTTCTTACATTAAAATTAGTTAGTAGTGTTAACTGCAACGGAAAAGTCACAGCAAAACTGTGTTGCCCATCGATCAGAGAAATAGAAATAATGGGTAATGCAGAAGTTTCAACTTTTAATGTAATAAAGACTGATAGCTTAAAAATTGTACAACATACTGGCGGTAAAGCCTATCTTGATCTGGATGTAGATTATCTTGAAATCCTTTTAACCGAAGGCAGTATACTAACTGCCAACGGATATGCTAACACCCAAATTGTAAATGTCAGTACAAGTGCCACCTATTCGGCATTCGAATTGGAAGGAGAGGTAGTAGATATTCAAACCTCCTTTGGAGGCAAAGGGAAAGTCTGTGCCACGAAAAAACTAAAAGCTCTTTCAAAGATAGGAGGCTATATCAGTTATAAATGCGAGCCGACAGCAATAGAGATAGAGAAAAAAGGAAATGGTGTAGTTGAAAAATTAGGTGAGTAATGATTTACTTTTCCTTCTGGGTATTTAATATCTCAGCTATTAATAAATCTTTAAGAGACGTTATTTTAAGATTTTCCTCATTACCTTCTGTTAAATATATTTTATAACCAGCTTTTTCTACAACACTGGCATCATCCGTAAAAGAATCTTCAAATGGCAAATTATAGGCATCGAGTAGAATTTCGGAGCTAAATACCTGTGGAGTTTGTACTATACGATACATTAAGCGATCCTCCGAAATGGAATCTTCACCCTCAACCCTTCTTATCGACTCGGAAACAGGTATAACCGGTACGGCAGTTCCATTTATTTCAGCCAGTTTAAAACATCGGGTTATTGTTCCCATGCTAACCAGAGGACGCACACCATCATGAACACCTACTAATGCTAAAGAAGGCAGATCGTGCAATCCGTTTTTTACCGAATGAAATCTGGTTTCACCCGCGAAAAATATTTTGCAGGATAAATTAAAGTTGTATTCTGTACATAATTCATTCCATATTTTTATTTCAGATTCGGGAAGTACAATTCTTAAATCAATAGTAGAATCATAGGCATAAAACTTGTTTATGGTATGCATAAGTAACGGTAAGCCATTAAGTACCATAAATTGTTTGGGTATTTTCGATTGCATCCGTGTTCCTAAACCTCCGGCGACGATAAGAGCTATTTTTTTCATACTATAGCTTAATTTAAATTAGTTTTCATCCATAAAAAATAAAGTAATTTAATCAGGTACGATGAATTTAATGGAAAAGTAATAACTCAAATATAATAAATTACCGGGTATGCTTATTTCATCCTGTTGAAGTACTTTTAACCTGTTAAAATTAAAAAATCCATCAAAGTGTTTGAAAAATCGTTTCAATTTCTCCGTCAATTGAAGGAAAACAACCGCAGGGAGTGGTATCATGCCCATAAAGCATTATTTAACGAGGCAAAACAAGAATTTGAACATGTTACAGAATTATTGCTATACGAAGTATCCCGCTTTGATAAAAATATTGCAGGTCTTCAGACCAAAGATTGCATTTACAGAATATTTCGTGATATACGTTTCTCTACCAATAAATCTCCTTACAAAACAAATTTCGGGACTTTTTTGGTTCCCGGTGGGCGTAAATCGATGAATGCAGGATATTATCTACACATCGAGCCCGGAGGAAGTTTTATAGCATCGGGGAATTATCAACCTCCTTCACCCATACTAACAGCTATCAGGAAAGACATATTTACATTCACCGATGAATTTAAAAACATCATTAATTCAAAAGAAATCAAAGAACTATTTGGAGATATTAACGGAGAAAAGCTTAAAACCCAGCCCAGGGGATTTTCAAGAGATTTTCCTGATATAGAACTATTGAAGTTTAAAAGTTATGGCCTAATCAGGATGAAAAGCGACGATGAAATGATGCATGCTGATATATTACAGGAAATAGTAAAATGTTTTAGGGCTTCTCTTCCCTTTATAACATTTATTAATGAAGCAATAAAAGATGTGGAAAAATAAAAATCAATAATTAATCAAGCACCTTTCGCAAGGCCGTAATAAGTTCATTTATTGTAAAGGGTTTTATTACGTGTCCTGAACACCCTGCGGCATAACAGTTTTCGATCACATTATCGAGCGCAAAGGCAGTTTGTGCAATAATAGGAATATCAGCACGCAAAAGTTTTATTTGACGCGACACTTCAAATCCGTCCATCGAAGGAAGGTTAATATCCATTAAAATAGCATCGTAATTTTCACCACTTCTTATCAGGTCGATAGCTTTTGCACCTAACTCAGCCCAAGTAGTTAGAGCCTGATAGCCTTGTAAAATATCGCGTATAAGGAACCAGTTAGTCTCCTCATCTTCAACTACTAATATGTTTTTACCTTTTAAAAATGTATCCATATAAACCTGCCAATTTTCTTACTTCTTGACAAGCCATAAGTAAGTCAAAAAAAATTACTTTTGCAACTCTTTCCAGGCTAAAGCAGATGCACCTAAAACTGCCGCATTGGTTTCTTGAAGATCTGAGATCAGCAGTTTAATTTTTCCTCTATAAATAGGGAACAGATTTTCTTCCATGTACTTTTTTGTAGGCTCAATAAGAATATTGCCTGCTTTGACCAATCCTCCGAACAAGAAAATAGCTTCCGGGCTTGTACAGGCAACAACATCGGCTAATTTAACACCTAAAATCCTACCTGTTAATTCAAAAGCCTTAAGAGCAATCTCATCACCTTTTTTTGCAGCTTCCGATACCATTATTGATGTTAAATCTTCAAAACTGTAGTTTCTAAGTTCACTCTCTGCAACACTTTCCGCCAGAAGTTTAAATACTGTGCGCTTCAGCCCTGTTGCTGAAACATAAGTTTCCAGACAACCTAGTTTCCCGCAGCCACACTCTCTTCCCCGATGTTTTACATTTATATGTCCCAATTCACCCGCAAATCCATCGTGCCCATATACAATATCTCCATTAACAACAATACCGCTTCCAAGGCCTGTTCCCAAAGTAATAACAATAAAATCTTTCATTCCTTTAGCTCCTCCATAAATCATCTCTCCCAGGGCAGCAGCATTTGCATCGTTGTTTAGTACAACTGGAATACCCGGATAATAGATTTTAATTTTTTCTACAAACGGAATTGTACCCTTCCAGTTCAGATTGGGAGCATCTTGAATCGTTCCCGAATAATAATTACCGTTGGGGGCTCCAATACCTACGCCTTTTATTTCGATAGATTCATTTATTGATGAGACTGTTTCCTCTATTTCAGTATGAAGATTTTCCAGATAAATATCAAAATCGGAATATTTATCCGTATTAGTAAAATTTTCCTTTATACAATGTCCATTAATATCGATTATACCATACTTCGTGAACGTACCACCAATATCGATTCCAATAACAACATCCCTCATTTAATCAATGATTTTATGAATATCTTAAGTGCACAAAAATAATTAAATCACAGAAAATTGCAGGAATAAGATTCTTATATTACCAAAAAGGAGGAAGAAATTTTATACCTATTTAAATTCCCGGAGATATTTGTGTTGAAAAATAAAAATTGAAACCACCCCGATTGAAATTGCTGAATCGGCAATGTTGAATATGGGTCGGAAAAAGATGAATTTTTGACCATGCCAGATTGGAAACCAGTTGGGATAAGTGCTTTCAAATATGGGGAAATATAACATATCGACAACTTTACCACTAAGTAATGCTGCATATCCTCCACCTTCCGGGAATATTCTAGCGGTTTCAAAATAAGTGCTCTCACCAAAAATAACGCCATAAAACAGAGAATCGATGATGTTACCCAGTGCTCCGGCAAAAATCATGGCAATACAAATAACAAAACCTGTTGAAGCTTTTCTGATAATAAGTACTCTAAGATACCACCCAATAAGTGCTGCAGCAATCATTCGGAAAATTGTCAGTGCAGGTTTGCCAATTTTCCCGGGAATATCTATTCCAAAGGCCATTCCCGGATTTTCAATAAACCGGATCAAGAACCAATTTCCAATGACAGGTTGAGTAGCACCCAGCGGCATGGTTGTTTTAACAATAAACTTTAAAACCTGATCTAGAATCAGAATCAACGAAATTACCAGTAAGGCCTTACGTGTTAAATTCATCCGGAATATTATTATTGCTTAAAAATCAAGTAGTAAAAATAAAAAATGATCGGAATTTGCTCCAATCATTGAGAGAATAAGCATTTTCATGGGAATAACCTATTTCTGTTTTTGTTTGGCATCGATAGAAAGTGTTGCATGAGGTACAGCACGCAAACGTTCTTTCGAGATTAATATACCTGTTTCACGGCAAATACCATAAGTTTTATTCTCAATACGTACAAGCGCTGCCTGTAAATGTTGAATAAACTTCTGTTGACGCTGTGCCAATTTCCCCGATTCTTCCTTTGAGAGCGTCGCTGCTCCTTCTTCAAGAACTTTAAAAGTAGGCGATGTATCTTGTGTATCGTTACTTTCACTTTGAGTGATTGCACTTTTCAGCAATTCATAATCCTTCTTGGCTTTATCGAGCTTGTCGAGAATAATTTGTTTAAACTCATTAAGCTCCTCATCGGAATATCTTGTCTTCTCAGCCATTATTCAAAGATTTAATCTATTAAAAATATATAAAAAATCAAATATAGTCTATTCTTAACTTAATTCTTTTCAACCAATATAAATGTTTTAATGGTATCGTCCAGAATCACTTCATCTTCCTTATTATCAGGAAGTTCATCAACCAACTCAAGGGAATTGGCGAGTGTCTGAACTTTTATTATTTTATCCCCAAAGTTATTAACAGCCGAAACAATATCCTTATGTCTCTTAATTCGAATTTGTATCCTGTCAGTAACTTCCAAACCCATATTTTTCCGGATGTTTTGTATCCGGTTAACAAGCTCACGAGCAATACCTTCCTGCCGTAATTCATCAGTAAGCGTTACATCGAGAGCAACTGTAAGTCGCCCTTCATTAGCAACCAGACATCCGGGTATATCTTTCGAGATAATTTCAACATCATCAATTGTAAGTTGAACTTCCTGTCCCTCAATAACAAGTAAGTAGTTGCCCTCTGAATCGAATTTATTGATGTCATCCTGTGTTAATCCGGCAATGGCTGCCGAAATATTTTTCATCCTCTTACCAAAACGCGGACCCAATGTTTTAAAGTTGGGTTTTATCTTTTTTAACAGTATGCCGGATGCATCGGTAAGTAATTCAAGCTCTTTCACATTTACTTCAGAGAGGATCAGCCCTGATACAGCATTAATCTGTTTTTCAAATTTCTTATTGAGGACAGGTATCATCACTTTACTTAAGGGCTGACGAACTTTAATATTAACCTTACGCCTTAAACCAAGGATCATGGATGAAATGGTCTGAGCCATTTCCATGCGCTGTTCCAAATCCTTATCAATGAAGGCTTTATTGTATTCAGGGAAATCCACCAAATGAACCGAGTCGTTAGCATAATTTCCACTACGGCTATTTAAATCGCAGAATATTTTATCGCAATAAAAAGGTGCAATGGGCGATGCCAGAATGGCTATAGTCTCCAAACAGGTATACAAGGTTTGATAGGCCGAAAGTTTATCCCGATCGAACTCACCTCCCCAATAACGTTTCCTGTTGAGACGAACGTACCAGTTGCTGAGATTTTCTATTACAAAATCCTGAATAGCACGGCCTGCTTTGGTGGGTTCGTAATTTTCATAATACCCATCAATATCTCTGATAAGAGAATTGAGCAGTGAAATTATCCAGCGATCTATTTCGGGACGATCTTTTACCGCTATTTCCGGTTGCGAGTGATCATAATTATCGACATTGGCATATAAGGCAAAGAAAGAATAAGTATTGTACAGAGTTCCAAAAAATTTACGTCGGACTTCTTCTACTCCATCGATATCGAATTTAAGATTGTCCCAGGGTTGTGCATTGGTAATCATATACCAGCGCAATGGATCGGAACCAAATTTTTCTATGGTTGCAAAGGGATCAATTGTATTGCCCAGGCGTTTTGACATTTTATTACCATTCTTGTCGAGAACCAGTCCGTGGCTGATAATATTTTTAAAAGCAACCGAATCGAAAATCATACCGGCTATAGCATGAAGCGTAAAAAACCATCCACGTGTTTGATCAACTCCTTCAGCAATAAAATCGGCCGGATAAATCGATTTAAACTGATCATATTTCATATGGAAAGGATAATGCACCTGTGCATAAGGCATAGCTCCGGAATCGAACCACACATCAATCAAATCGGGTTCACGAAACATTTTCTGTCCTGAATCGGACACAAGGATTACTTCATCGACAAAGGGCCGGTGAAGGTCGAAATGATTATAATTCAAATCTGTAAAATCATTTTCGCGAAATGAGCCGAGAGGATTTTCCGACATAAATCCGGCTTTAACTGCTTTTTCGATTTCCTGTTGTAGTTCAGCCACTGAACCTATGCATTTCTGTTCTGATTTATCTTTCGATACCCATATCGGCAAAGGTGTTCCCCAAAAACGCGAACGTGAGAGGTTCCAGTCAACAAGATTTTCAAGCCACTTGCCGAATCGACCGGTACCTGTCGATTCGGGTTTCCAGTTAATAGTATTGTTTAATTCAATTAGCCGATCCTTCAGAGCTGTAGTTTTGATAAACCATGAATCGAGAGGATAGTACAAAATGGGTTTGTCGGTACGCCAGCAATGCGGATAATTATGAACTTGTTTTTCTATCCGGAATGCTTTCCCCGATTTTTTCAGCATCACAGCAATATCAATATCGGTTGTAGGATCTTTGTCAGTCAGGTTATCATCATATTCATTCTTAACATACCTGCCGGCAAATTCCTGGTAGGAATTTCGGTCGACATGGTTGGCAGCAAATCCGGCATCAAGATCTTCGATACGGTAAAAACGCCCCTTTCTGTCGACCAGAGGAGCATCGAGCCCTTTTTTATCAATAACGGTAAGGGCTACAACACCATATTGCTGAGCGACACGCAGGTCGTCAGCACCAAAAGTAGGCGCAATATGTACAATGCCTGTTCCATCTTGGGTTGTTACAAAATCACCCAGAAGAACTTCGAAAGCCTTTCCTTCCGGTTTTACCCATTGTATTAGTTGTTCGTACTGAATGCCAGCCAAATTTTGACCAATGATGATATCAGTTGAAGGATCAAATGGAATTATAATATTATTAGGTTCGCCATCCTCGTTATTATCCCAGTTTGTTACATACTTATCAAGTAACTCTTTAGCAAGAATAACTGTAATTTTCTCGTTTGTATACTGATTAAAAGTTTGTAATCTAACATATTCAATATTCATTCCAACAGCAAGAGCCGTATTTGAAGGTAATGTCCAGGGTGTTGTTGTCCATGCCAGAAAAAACAGGTCTGTATTCACATCGTCAAAAAGCCACTCAGAACGCTCATTGCGTATCACTTTAAACTGAGCCACACACGTCGTATCCTTAACGTCGCGATAACAACCGGGCTGGTTTAATTCGTGAGAACTTAAGCCCGTACCGGCGGCCGGTGAATAGGGTTGAATAGTATAGCCCTTGTACAGTAAATCCTTTGAGTATAATTCCTTTAGCAAATACCAGAGTGTTTCGATATAACGATTATCATAAGTTATATAGGGATGCTCCATATCTATCCAATAGCCCATAATACGCGTTAATTCTTCCCATTCCCGTGTATACCTCATCACTTCCTTTCTGCAGGTATCGTTATATTCCTTCACACTAATTTTATTACCAATATCTTCCTTGGTAATTTTAAGTGAGGCTTCAACACTCAATTCAACCGGCAGACCATGCGTATCCCATCCGGCCTTTCTGTTTACGATATAACCTTTGAGTGTTTTATAACGGCAGAATATATCTTTGATTGTTCGTGAAATGACATGATGAATACCAGGCATACCATTGGCCGAAGGAGGACCTTCGTAAAAAATATAAACTTTATTCCCTTTACGGCGTGTAAGACTCTGTTTGAATACTTCAAGCTTCGTCCACTTTGCGAGTAATTCTTTGTTGATCTGAGAAAGATCGAAAGATTTATATTCCGGAAACTTCGTATTCATTGAAAGTTATCTTTTTGTACCCTGCTTAAAAATTGCACAAAGATAGATTTATGATAAGAAAAAAGCAATTTTGGCAAATTAAGTGATTTTTATCGCTTATTTCTGGATTTACCTAATGAAATAAATCTTACAGGAAGCAGGCTGTTGGCTAAATTGTCAATTAAGCTTTACGCAGCGTAAAAGCAAAGGAAGAGCCTTTATCCGGCTTACTCTGAACATTAATAGTCTGATTGTGTGCTTCAATAATATGTTTAACGATCGCTAATCCAAGGCCGGTTCCACCCATTTCGCGCGAACGACTTTTATCGGTTCTGAAGAACCGCTCGAATATACGAGGCAGATCTTTATCGGATATTCCCATACCATTATCGGCAACTTCAACAACTATGCTACTGCCCATATTAAGAAATTCGACTACAGTCTGCCCTCCTTCCTTTCCATATTTTATTGAATTCACGATCAAATTGCTGAGTGCTTCGAGAATACGTTTTCTATCAGCACTTACATAAACCTTATCCTGGCTGTGAGCCAATTTTAGTTTAATTTTGTGCTCATGTGCCAGCCTGTCATGTTCCTCAAAAACCTCTTCTACCAGCTTGACAATATCGAACCGATGATATTCAAGTTGAAGCTCGCCTGATTCGAGCCTTGAAATACTTTCAAGGTCATTTATTATTGAGATCAAACGGTTAACACTTTTTTCTGCCTTTTCAAGATACAGGTGATTTATACTCTCATCTTCCAAACCCCCATCGAGCAATGTAAGTATATATCCCTGAATATTAAAAATAGGCGTTTTAAGCTCGTGTGAAACATCACCAAGAAATTCACGGCGGTATTTTTCAAGTTGCTTGAGTTGTGATATTTCATGCGTTTTCTTCCTCGCCCAATGCATTACATCCTCCTGAACATCCTGAATAATGTCCCTGTCTTCAAGATCTGATCTGAGTTTTTCCTCTGTTTGACTGATGTTGTAAATAGTTTTATAAATAGGTTTAATTTTTTCGAAAATGAAGTTATTAAGTGAGTAGAAAACAATCAGATATACTGCAAAAAACACAACAAGAGCTATGAAAAACATGGAAATAAGAAAACTTGTTTCATGAAACACCTGAACCACAATGCCTGCTGCAATAGTAGTAACTGATGCTACCAATGCCAGTAGTAAAGCTAATTGCCGCGGAGATGTATTTCTCATAAATAATTAATTTGGAGGACAAAATTAATGAACTGACTGTTAAGAAATTGAGCTCCAAGATTATTTTTACACTAATTAATAGTATTTCTTGCTAGGAAAAGGTTCTGATTACAGAAAATGCTACATGGAATGTAACGATTTCTATTCCTGGTTTCCTGACTATCTCCTACTTTGGAAGTTTTCAACTAATATAACATACTTTTTACTCGTATGCTTATTTAAAAAATGTACTTTCAGGTCAAATTATGTATCTAATAGGTACCTGTAATTTATTAAGTATATCACATTTGATCATTGGTTCAGGTTAAAGAATAAACTTAAATATATGGCAGTACCCCTGATCCGGTAACCAATTATTTCTTCATATTCGGTGTTCAATAAATTGCTGATCTTTAAACCTGCCGATAAATACCCTGTAAATTGTTGGTTGAACATTAAGTTAATAATTGTATAAGCTTTAAGCGATTTCGTATCAACTGCCCCATAGGGTCCTAGAGTATAGGAGTAGAAAACATCACTTTTCCCCCCATAAATTCTGGTTGAAATGCTTACATCAGTATTTGTTTTGAAATGATATTTGATTAAAAGGTTTGCCGTGTTGAATCTTCGCGGTAGCTTATTGATGGTCTGGTCTGTGTCGATAAATTTGCCACTTTCATATAATTGGACATGATTCCCTTGTGTGGCATCAAGGTTAATATCATTTGATTTAAATTCAAGGCAACCCTTTTGAAGTGATAAATTAGCCCGAACAGTTAAATTCCTGTAATTGTACCAAAGGCTGGCTTCAATGCCCATCGTTGTTAATTTTCCCAGGTTCAGGTAGGTGTCACCTCTGTAATCATCGCGCAGGTAATCATTGCCTAAAGTATCAATACCAACTTCTTTATCCCACAAGTAAACGTATTGAATGGTATTATTTATCTGATTTTGATATGCGGATAGCGTGAATAGTAAGTTCTGACCAATTTTTTGTTTATAGCCGGCTTCGAACGATAATGATTTTTCTGCTTGCAGGTCGGGATTACCACGGGTAATGAATGAAATATAATTGATTTCCGGGGTATAGAGTTTGTATAACGAAGGACTATTGAATCCTGTGGCAATAGAACCAAAGAGCATAGAGTTATTTCCAATCTTTATTGAAGGAGCTAAATCATAGGTAATATAGGAACTTCCGTTATTTTCATAATTATATCGCATTCCTGCGTGTATGGAAAGAAAGCTTAAATGATCAGAAATCAATTGGCCGTTGGCATCGACACTTGCAAAAACATCATTCAGAGTTTTATTTAAATTGAGTGAATCCAGATCCGTAACCGATTCATAGTTCCATATTCCAGCAAAAGTATAGGCATTCGATGTCATGGCTTCATAGTACATACCGGTTCCTAATAAAACTGAAATATAGTCCTGCTTATATTCCAGTTGAATTTCATTTGATACCATATTTCCTTTAAAAATACCTTTGTAATAATTACGGTCATAAACATTAAAATCAATAAGAGAGCTATCATTCTCATTTATTCGCTCAACAAAAGATAAGCCTCCATTGACCCAAACTCTAAAATGACTTGAAATTTTCTGTTTCAGGCTGTAAGTCAACATATTCCGGGTTAAAGCAACTGTATTGTTATCATCATCCTCAAAGGCTCCCATGTCTATATCAGAAAAATTACTGGCTAGTTTATACGAGATAAAACCTTCCGTATTCTCATTAGTAAAGCCGGTTTTAAAAATAATATCTCTTTTTGAAAAATTATCCCTGTCACGATTTTTGAAAACTCCATCTGTGCTAATTGTATCCAGGGTAGCATCCAATCCAATTACCTGCCTGTTAAAAATTTCACCACTCATATAAAAATTATTCCTGAAGGTATAATTCAGCAACACGTTTTCGGTAAAATCACCGGAATTATTACCAAAAGTTCCTGTATTGACAAAAGCCCTAGTATTAAACCCCTCCTGCATTTTTTTATGGGTAATTATATTGATCATGCCCCCTATAGTGGAGGAACCAAATAAAGTACTGTGAGCTCCTTTAACTATCTCAATTTGTTGAATATCGGAGACAGAAATTTCTGAAAGATCAATTGCGTTGTTAATTGATGAGGGATCGGACAAACGAATACCATCTATCATTACGGTAGATTGCTCGTTGCTGATACCACGCAGAAAGTAGGATTGTACAGATCCTGGGATAAGGTCATTTCCAATCACGTTTATACCTTCGTAAAATGAGAGTAGTTCGGCAATATTAGTCGATGCGGAACTCCTGATTTCATTTTGTGTAATGAGGTTAACACTTTTCGGAATTTCTAAAAGTGTCTTTTCGGTGCGGGTTGCACTGATGATCACTTCATCCAGGAAATAGTTTTTAATGCTGTCGTTATTCTGAGCCATTGCACCTGAAATAATAAGCATTGCCAGACAGGTATTGCCAGCAAGTTTAAAGCAGAATTTTTTCATTTTTTAAAGTTTTAAACATTACAAAAATTGATTGTAAAAACAATCAATATTCGCATGCTAAACCGGAAAGTGTAAGGATGAAGAATTTCTCCTTCAATTGCTTTTTTCCCGAAAGCTTTGAATATTGATTTAATAAATGGCAGGTCTTCTGACTTGCTCCCTTCAAGACGCCTTCCCATACCTCCCCGAAAATTAATGGAGATGAGCACAGTGGCAAGAGTGCCTTAAAGTTATGGAGCTCACAGCAGCGGGAACTGTTGCCGAATTTCCTTTGATAATCCCGGAGCACGGCATTCCCTTTTAAGCTACTCTTTCGATAGAAAGATTTGCACCATTCTTATTGCAAGTATACACGAAATAATTTGTCTGACAAAATTTTTTAATCAGCAGTTTATAAAGGTTTTTATTTCTTTACATTTTTCAGAATATATTATTTTTGATATCCATATAACCATATTTCTATTCTGTGAGGTAAATAAATATGACGGATCGTATTGATCAGATTAAACGCGCATCCTGGATTGCTATTGCAGGTAATGCTTTTCTGGCTATATTAAAAATTACAGCCGGATTTGTATCAGGGAGTCTTTCAGTAGTTGCCGATGGTATTGATTCTACAGGGGATGTGCTTATTTCTGTTATTACTCTTTGTATTGCCTATTTGCTTTCAAAACCTCCCAATCTAAGATTTCCTTATGGATATGCTAAAGCCGAAGCTAATGCCACCATTGTTGTTTCATTTATAATTTTTTTTGCAGGCGCTCAATTGGCTATTTCGTCCGTCAAACGCGTTATAGCCGGTCCATCGGTTGAAATACCCGGAACCATTGCAATCATAGCTATTGTAACTTCCATAGCATTAAAATTTTTCCTGGGGTGGTACCTGGGTCGTATCGGACGAAAGATAAACAGCAGTATGCTCCGTGCCAACGCAAAAAACATGAAAAGCGATGTGATAATTTCTTTTTCTGTACTGTTTGGTCTTATTCTTACCTATCTTTTTAAAATCCCTGTTATTGATTCAATTGTAGCATTGCTGGTAAGTATATGGGTTATTTGGGTAGCCGTAAAAATTTTTATCGAGACAAATATGGAGTTGATGGACGGGAATATTGAAAAAGCTATCTACGAAAAAGTCTTTGAAATAGTTGAAGGTATACCAGAAACACGTAATCCTCATCGGGTGCGAATCAGGCGCGCAGGAAACAAACTAATGATCAATATCGATATTGAACTCGATGGAGAAATGTCATTATCAAATGCTCATGAAATATCACATAGAATTGAGAAAGAAATTAAGGAAAAACTTGATTATGAAGTCTTTGATGTTATCATTCATATTGAACCCTTTGGTGATGATATACACGAAGAAGACATTGGAATTTCAAAAGATGTGTTAAATTATAATCCGGAAAAATCGCATTCAACAAAAAGAAAAAAGTAAACTATTGCCCTGAGGTTTCTTCACATTCTATACTTACCAATAAGATCTTTATTATAAAAAGTTATTGATAAGGTCGAGCAATTCCGGGTGATTGTATGGTTTAGAAATATATCCATCACAACCAACCTCAAGACTCTTCTCCTTCTCTCGTGCATTTGTATAGGCTGTTTGAGCTATTACCGGAAGATTTGGACGAATTGATTTTATCTTACGAGTAGTCACATATCCATCCATTTCCGGCATCATAAGATCCATTAGTACTAATGATATTGAAGGATTTTCCTCAACCAGTTTTACTGCCTGTTTTCCGTCTCGTGCTTCAAGTGTTGGAGCTCCGGTACGCTTAATAATCTCTTTCAGATACAATACATTATTATCTTCATCCTCGACAATAAGTATTGTTTTCTTTTGCCAGTCATAATTTTCTTTTTTTATCGATTGTTCGGAAGTCTGTTTCCTGTCTTTATTAGATTTTACTTCAGTTGTATCAAAGTATGGTAAATTAAAAAAGAAAGTGGAGCCCTCTTTAAGTTTACTATTAAACCATATTTCACCTCCCATAAGACGTAAAAGTTCCTTTGAAATATAAAGTCCTAAACCTGCTCCCCTGTATAATTTCGATGGATCATCCTCAATTTTATTAAACCACTCGAAAATAAAGTTCGATTTCTCAGGAGGAATTCCAATCCCTGTATCCTCCACATAAAATTTCAGCATCGAAGGTTCGTTGTTATAATCAGAATCGAACAGTGGTTCATAGCCAAAACGAATGTATCCCTTCTCGGTATACTTGGTTGCATTTCTCAGAAGATTCAAAAATATCTGTCTGAAACGAACCGGATCGGAATAGACAATATAGTCCTTATTCTTTTTATTTCTGATGAATTCGAGCTTAATATTTTTAATTTCCAGCTCTTTATGTTCAGTAACTATTTCATCATGAATTTCCTGTAAGAGTTCATCTACCGAAAACTTTTTCTTCACAATAACCATCTGATTTGCCTGGATTTTAGACATATCGAGTATATCATCGATCAATTTTAATAGAAGCCGGCAATTATTGTTAATCCTTATAATATATTTCCCCTTTTCCTGCACTGAGATGTCTGTTAAAGAAAGAAGTGACGCAAAACCCATAATAGCATTCATGGGAGTTCTTATTTCGTGCGACATATTTTCAAGAAAAGCGGTTTTTAACCTATCCGATTCTTCAGCTTTATTTTTCGCATCTTTTAATTCACGAGTACGCAGTTCAACTGTTTTTTCCAAATGACGTCTGCTCTTTTCGAGTTCAATAGTTTGATTATGGATAACCTCATCCTGCTTATCGGAAAGATTAATTTGACTATACAGTTCCTGCTTTTGCTGAACTATTTTATCCTCCTGTTCCCCAATTTTCTTGATTCTTACCCTAAGTTCGCGTTCGAGCTTTTTATACTGTTTTTTAATTCTTTGTTCCCGTATGAGAAAAATAACAATCACTGCAATAATTATAGCAATAGTAAAAATTATGTTCAACGAAAAAGCATGCCTTTCTGACTGAGCAATATCATCCGCTATACATGACTCAAAGTTTAATGCAAACAGTATAAAAACCGGGTATTTGATAATAGTATGAAATAATTTGTTCAGGTAACGATCGCGAAAGCTACATAATCCGACGTCCGCCCTTAAATTACTCCAGTAATACATAAGAATTGAATTTTAAATAAGATTTTATTTTTAGTACGCTCAGGCAGTAGATAAATCCTTTATAACCTTGCTATTAAATATAATGATTATAAACCAGAATAGATAATTTGGCTGGAAAAAGATATAAGTATCTATTTATTGAAATAACTTCGCAATCAGTACTTTCGAGCAAAAAGGTTTAAAATACACCATACATTTTCTAAAAAATTGATATGCAGTTCCGGTCAAATACAAAAATGGCAGATGTAATTCATTGCAATTACATGCTCCTTCCTATTCTGAACCGATTTAATATTCAACTGGGTTTCGGTGATAAAACCGTAATTGAACTTTGTAAAGAAAGAGGAATAAATACTGATTTCTTCCTGGTAATTATTAATTCCTTTCACGATCATGATTATTTTCCACAGGGAAAGCTCCTCGAATTTCCTTTATCACTAATAATCGATTACATACAAAAATCGCACAGTTATTACCTCGAGGTAAAGGTCCCGCAAGTTGAAGCTCTTATTTCCGAACTGTGCCATAAAGCAGCTCCTTCGCAAAAAAAACAATTAACATTGGTGGAGCGATTCTTTTGTGAATATAAAAGTGAATTAACAGAGCACATCCAGGATGAGGAGGTTGAAGTATATCCTCATGTTATTTCATTGGACGAAGCCTATACTGCGGGAAAAATCAAAAAAGAGCATGTAACATTAATTCACGATCACCCTATTGATGCTTTTGCTAAAAAACACAATAATGTTGAAGAAAAGCTCTACGACTTAAAAAACATAATAATCAAATATTTATCACCTGCCATTGATCATACCTTATCCGATGCATTACTGACCGAATTATTCAGGCTGGAACGCGATCTTACTGACCATGCCCGAATCGAAAATAAGGTAATGATCCCTAAAGTACGTATGATCGAACAAGAAATACTCCGGAGGCATGGATGAGCAGGACTAAAACATTTATCGCCGTTAAGCATACTCTCATAGTCAGAGGTCTCATGCATTATCTGGACAAGGTATTACCTGAACCGGATATTGAGATTGTTAATATTATGTATCTGATGAAAAATAAAAACGGTGAAGAACAATTAGTTCTTATTATTGAACCGGACCTGCTATCAGATCCAAAACAGGTAACCATCGACAAGATATACAAAAACTATAGTCAGAGTAAACTAGTTTCTCTTTCCTCCAACGAATTACCTATATCCATCAGCTCTTACTTCGACGAAAATCTATTTTTTAACGACTCCGAAGATACATTCATTGAAAAGTTACGTTGCATATTTCACCTTTGCGATGAGAATCCCGTCAAAGTAACTGGGAATAGTATATTAAGCAAACGGGAGAAAGAAGTACTGAAGGCAGTAGCTCTTGGACATTCCAACAAAGAAATTAGCAGCGAGCTTTCGATTAGCACTCATACCGTTATTACCCACAGAAAAAATATTACCTCTAAGTTGGGCATTAAGTCTATTGCAGGTTTAACAGTTTATGCAGTTCTCAACAATATTATTTCAAACGACGAAATGAATTTTTAAGAGGATATGCTGTTGTCTGAGAAATGCAAATCAATTATATCTCTTCCCCCTTTGTAAATTTGAATACCCTGAACAGATAGAGTAACAGGGGAATAACAAATGCCAGTCCGACCACCAAGGCAATAATCAACATAAGAAGTGTTTTTGCAGGGGCAACCGTGTTATAAACAGTTAATGAGGAAGTATTATTTAAGGCTACGAGTACAGGATATTGAATTCCAAACCAACCTGTAAGTATAGCCGCAGTTTGCGCTCCTGCAATAATTCGCATCATATTCTTCATACCTTTTCTCAGGGCATAAAGAAATACAGGCAAAAGCATTGTAGCAATTATTGCGCAGGCTATGCTAATTCCTGAGTGAAGATACTTATCAAGCAAGTGTAATCCGTTCACCTGGGCAGCCACAAAAACAATAGCGCCGCTAAATACAAGTGCTATAAGAAGGCGAATTGAATAATTTGAAAATTGTTTTTTACTCTCGGTGTCAGATGATTCTCCAATAAGATATACTGCAGCCAGGTATGTAAAAAGTACAACAATAAAAATTCCAAGTGAAAAAGGAAACAGATTCAACCATGGGGCTATGAACCGATCATGAAAAGAAAGTGTATTATCCGTTGTAAGATTTCCAAGAATTACTGCCCCCAGGGTAACTCCAAGAAAAAAAGGTGTAAAGAGGCTGAAAATTTTAAAGAGTAATGTGTAAATCCTGTGTGAACGGTCCTGAAAAGGGTCGTAGTAGCGAAAAGCAAATGCAGTGCCACGGAAAATAATACCAATTAAAACAAGCATCAGGGGTATATGCAGATACATGGTTACTGTTGAATACACTTCGGGGAATGCATTAAAAAGAATAACAATAACTACTATTATCCAGATATGATTAGCTTCCCACACAGGAGCAATGGCTTTCGAAATAGTATGCATACGCTTGCTGCCGGTGAATATCTCGATGATTCCTGCACCATAATCGGCGCCACCCAAAAGAACATACAGCAATACTGAAATCCCGATAAATACTATTGTGAGCTCAATCATGATCCATTCGTTTTAGCTTGTTCATGAATAAATTGTATCTGTCGTCGCATAAGAAAGAACGAAAGAAAGGTAAGGATCAGGTATATCCCTGATATCACCAGTAAAGGATAAACAATACCCGGCATCGAGGTCAGCGCATCTTCTGTACGCATTATTCGGTAAATGATCCAGGGTTGGCGTCCCAGTTCGGTTACCATCCAACCTGTTTCAATGCACAGAAAACCCAATGGAGTGGCAAAGGCCAGAATTTTTAACCATAAGGATTTCTCAAGTATTTTTTTCCATCGTATACTGAATATAAAATATAAAACAGCTATAGCCGCCATGATCATCCCAAAAAGTACCATCAGCTGAAAACTTATATGGGTGAGCAAAACCGGAGGCCATTCATCAGGAGGAAACTCATTAAGTCCTTTTACTTCTGCATTGAACTTGCCAAAGGCCAGATAACTTAAAAATCCAGGCAACTCGATAGCCATTTTCACTTCCTGAGTTTCTTCATTGGGTATCCCTCCAATTAATAGCGGTGCCCGTTCCTGAGTTTTAAACAAAGATTCCATGGCAGCCAATTTCTCCGGCTGACGTCTGGCAACGTTTTTCGCTGAAAAATCTCCGCTGATCGGTAGTATTAAAGCAGCAACCGCTCCAAATGTGAGCGCTATTTTATAAGCTTTTCGGTGAAATTCCGGGAATTTACCACGAAGTAGCAATAAGGCATGAAGTCCGGCCACTCCAAAGCCTGTAGCTGCAAAGGCAGCAAACGTCATGTGCGTCGATTGTGATATCCAGGCTGCATTAAACATGGCAGCCACCGGATCAATATTATAGGCCTGACCGTTGATCCAGTCAAATCCCTCCGGGCTGTTCATCCAGCCATTAGCGGCAATTACAAAAAATCCCGATGCCACGCCTGCTATTCCAATTAATAATCCTGAGCCTAGATGAACCCATTTATTCAGCCTTTTCCATCCGTAAAGAAATAATCCCAATGCAATGGCTTCAACAAAAAAAGCAGCCCCTTCCCATGAGAAAGGCATTCCAATAATAGGCCCTGCATGTTTCATGAATTCCGGCCATAATAATCCCAGTTCAAAAGAAAGAACCGTTCCGGACACCGCTCCAATGGCAAAAAATATAGCCACTCCTTTCGACCACGCCTTTGCCAGGTTCAGATAAACTTCTTTCCCGGTTTTTATCCATTTATATTCTGCAACAAATAAAAAGAAAGGCATGGTCATGCCAATAGAAGCATATACAATATGGAAAGCCAGAGATATTGCCATTTGATACCGTGCAGCCAGCAAATCGTTCATAATGGACTAATATTTAAAAGGTTAAATCAAAAATAAGCAGGGAGAAGCAGAGTAAAGAGAAAACTCTTTCTGCTGATACCCTATACATTATTAATAACAAGTTTAGTAAATTTGCGGAAATCTGCACAACAATACTACAATGATTTTTTTTAGCAGTTTTGGATCCATACTTCCCTACTTGTTATACCTGTCAGTTGTGTGGCTCTGTATTCTGATTGGATTCAGAGGTAATCTGATGATGCGTGAAAAATCGCAGGCTGGAATTGAAAAATCAGCTGATCTGAAACAAAGAACTATTTCCGATCATCAAGTTTATGCCGATTTCCAGTACTCTGATTCATCTGAAAAGAATAATAAGGTTGTAAAAGAATCGGCTTTAATTCATTTTGAATATTCTATTTATCAATCCTTAAAGAAACCCATATTCCGCCCACCTCTGTCGGAAGAATTTCTTTCTGTTTTTTACTATTCCCATCTATTGCGGGGCCCTCCAACATCATAGCTGTAATTTCCACACACTTTTTCAATTTATCCTGCACTACTCTGTTAAGTTGTGCTATCAATGATTTATTAATACTAAAGCCTTAATCAATGAAAAAGATCGTTCTGATAAGTTTTCTTGTACCCGTATTTCTTTTTTCATGTGAAAAGAATAAAGATACAAGTGATAAAACCGAAACCATTCTGATGGGTAACAATCATATGTACGACGTATATTATTGTTTTCTTCAGGGTGAAGTAGCTTCCTATGACCGTTCCGATTGGGATATTGCTTTCTCTGTGCCACTGCAGACAGCTACAATACTCATTAATGAGGGAGCCGGTGTTCAATTGTACTCATTTGGAGATACTACAAGCTGGGATGTTGTCGATACTGCAGGCCTGTCGTTCCGGATCCCTGCGTTCAATGACAAATCCGATTGGATGAATGGTGCATTTAACCGGTTCTCTGAAGGAGGATTTAACTTTGGATGGGGAACCTACGATCATGCAAATACTTATGCCGTATGGGGCGATTCGATATATGTCATCAGGTTAACCAACGGTGAAATAAAAAAATTATTTATCCGGAAAAGAGATGGATATACCGACACCTATGAAATGCGGTGGGCCAACATTGACGGAAGTGATCAGACCGATGCTTCATTTTCTCCGGCTCCCTATTCCGATTCGAAGCATTTCATTCAGTATTCCATAGTAAACAAGGAAGTTGTAGAAGCACAACCCGATAAGGATACCTGGGATATTTTATTCACCAAATATGTTGTAAAAATTCCATATGGTCAGGGTGTTTATATCGATTATCCCGTCGTGGGTGTATTATTAAGACCCGGTATTGAAGGATTAAAAGTAGAAGCAGTGAATCCCGAAAATGCACATCATACCGATGCTTCCGGTGATTTTACTGATCAGGCAGATGTAATTGGCTGGGACTGGAAAAGTTCAGATCCTGTAACACATGAAATCTCACTGGCCGACAGTACTTGTTTTTTTGTCAAAGTCTCTGCGAGTGAAATATACCGTATCTACTTTACCGAATACGACAGTCAGTCGGAGGGAAAAATATCTTTTAAGGTAAAAAAGGTTGAATAGTATACTCAGACATGATTTACGAAGGTGCGGTATGGGGAAAATTTCCATACTGTTCCTTCTTTTCTCGCTACTTACAATTTTCAACTTCGACATTTACGGGCAAACCCTTACTCTGATCCTGAAGGATAAGGTCACTGACCAGCCGGTAGAATATGCGCATGTGCAAATCCGTTCCATGAAAGGATCGGTTATTGAAAAAGCTATTTCCGATGCTTCAGGAAAGTGCACTTTTACAACTATTCCCCCGGCCATAGTTACTATAAGTTGTTTGGGATTCAAACCTTTCAGCGATACCCTGATGCATGCAGGAATCTATAAATGTTCACTTTTACCGGAATTCTATCAGCTCGACAGGGTAGTTGTCACAGGTCAGTTCAGGCCTCAGCCTGTTGATAAGTCTATTTATAAGATCGATATTATCGATAGCCGAACCATGGGACTGAAAGCAGCAAACAACCTGGGCGACCTCATGAAAAATGAATTAAGTTTTCAGTACCGCACGGAGGGTGTGTTGGGCGACTTTTTAAGAATTCGTGGCCTGACAGGTGAACATGTTAAAATACTGATCGATGGTATGCCTGTAACAGGCAGGGTAGCTGACCGACTGGAACTCGGACAATTAAGTCTGCACAATGTCGATCATATAGAATATATCGAAGGACCCATGTCGGTGGTATATGGCAGTAATGCCCTGGCAGGAGCCATCAATATTATTACTGCCGGCTATGAAGAGAACTCATTTCTGGCAGAAACAAATGCATATTTTGAAACTGTTGGGATTTATAATATAAATGCATCTGTTTCGCGAAAATATGCGAATCATGTGTTTTCAATCAACGGGGCACGCAATTTTCATTCGGGTTGGGGTCCCGTCGATACATCGCGCAATAAAATTTGGAAACCCAAATTGCATTATATGGCCGGCGGTAAATATTCCTACCATCATAAACAACTTACCCTACAACTGCAATCTGATTTTATGACAGAAGAGTTGCGCGATCAGGATTCGCTGTCGCTGGAGAATCTTTATGAAAAAGCGTTGGACGGCTATCATTTCACAACCAGGTGGAATAATCGTCTCAGCCTGGTAAACCAATATCACGAAGATTTCATACTGAACTTGCAAGCTGGTTATTCCTACTATAAAAAGCGCAAGATCACTTACCTGAACGATCTTGTCAATCTTGAAAAGACTCCTGCTGAAAATCCTGATCTGCACGATACCACATTGTTTCACCTGATTTCGACCCGTGGATTTGTGTCCAATAAAACCGGCAGAATATTCGAATATCAGACCGGATTTGATGTCTCCTATGAAGCAGCCAGTGGAAAGCGGACACAAGGAAATCAACAAATTACGGATGCTGCCTTATTTATGAATTTTATTCTGCACCCATTTGAATTATTAAGCCTTCAACCCGGTATCCGATACATCTATAATTCCGATTTTAAGGCTCCTCTTATCTACGCTTTTAATGTAAAGGTCCGACCCGGAAAATTTATTCTCCGGGCATCCTATGCCAAAGGATTCAGGGCTCCGTCATTGAAACAACTATACCTTGAATTTACCGATAATATTCATGATATTCATGGCAATACCGATCTGAAGCCGGAAACCGGTAATAGTATTAATTTTTCTATCGATTATTCCATTAAAAAGGGCAAACAGGCTGCCGATATAACGCTGAATGCCTATTATAATTCAATACAAAATGCTATCCAGCTTGTGATTGATACGGCACAACCGGGCTGGGCAACTTACCTGAACATTCAGGATAATAATCTTACAACTCAGGGAATTGAAAGCAGTTTAAAATATTATTTGTTTCCCCGTTTAACTTTAGGTTTCGGTGCTAATTTAACTGGAAGAAGCAGAATATCCGATCCGGACCAATTTGTATATTCGACCGATTTTGTAAGCTCTGCCCGATATCAAAGCCCCCGGTACAATTACGAGCTGGCACTATTTTACAAGTATAACGACGACTATCTCGAATTTGCAGGTAACTTCAATCCTGATGGAGGATTGGATGGTATTGCAGAACGCTTTGTCTCGCATTATCATTCGCTGGATTTTACACTTTCTAAAATATTTCCGCTTATTGGACTTACAGTCACAACAGGTATAAAAAATCTGTTCGATGTGACCCTTGTTGATTCTTATGGAAATTTGAATCTCCATGGCAGTGATAGCCAGTCAACTCCGGCAGAATATGGAAGAACCTGGTTTATTCAATTGAAATACCGTTTCGAAAAAGACGCGTTATGACATACGGAATGATAAAATATGGATTACTGTTTGCTTTTCCGTTGCTACTGGTTTCATGTTTTGAAAAAGATGAAGCGGTAAATCCCTACTCGGGTGAAGTTGTCACTATTGAAAATAATATAACTCTCTATCAGAGTTATTTCGATTTCGAGTCGGGTGAAGTGAAAGCCGTGCATTCGATCCACGAGTGGCAGCTTGGATTCGAATCGGGTGATGAGGGTTGGCATATTCTTGTAAACTCGGGTGATGGCTGGTTTATATGGAATACCCGTCAGGGGAATATTGAAATACCCGATCCGGGAAGTGAACCTGCGAACTGGAATTATGATATACAAAGCAGCTACCCCGATTCCACTGCTATTGGTGACTGGACATTTTTTCAGGATAATATCCGCATGTATACAAACGATGTTTATATTCTCGGGAATTTATCAGCTAATAGCTATACTCAGCGCAAACGAATTCAGTTTTTTCATGTCGATAATGTATCCTATCAATTTTGCTTTATTGATGAGGAAACTGAGCAGCATGATACAGTAACGATTTTTAAAAATGATTCCGCAGCTTTTACTTATTACAATCTCATTCAACATGAGCAGCTAAATTTGGAACCCGGTTCAACAGGCTACGATATAGTATTTTGTCCGTATTACGACCTGGCAACACTATTCGGAGCCACTATACCCTACCTGGTTCGTGGAATTTTTCTTAATACTCAGGGTGTACTGGCCGTTCTCGATTCTGTGAATACCTATCAGGAGATCGATTATGAGTTACTTGGAGAGTATGAATTTTCCCATCAGAGGGATATGATAGGCTATAAGTGGAAAGATGTAAGTGTCAATGTCAGCGAAGGCAGAGCTGATTACAGCATAAACCGGAAGTACAATTATATTATCAGGACTACCGAGGGTAATTATTATAAATTGCGTTTTTTAAGCTTTAGCCTGAACGGAGAACCGGGATATCCTCAATTTGAATATAATATCCTGCGTCCTGCACAATAAATTAAAAATTCAATTTTTCCTTCAAATTTTTAAAGCCGCTTTTACTGATTTTAACGGTAGGCCCGTCCTTAAGCTTTGCTACATAGCTGTCCTTCCCGTAAGGTTCAAGTTGTACTACCTGATCAAGCCGAATTATGTAAGACCGGTGAACTCTCATAAATTCTTTGGGATCGAGGTGTTCTTCGAAATATTTCATTGTAGCTTGCTTGAGATGTCTGCCCTCGAAAGTATAAATCATCACATAATCGTCCTGTGCTTCAAGATACCTGATTTTATCGACCGGGATCACTTTGATCTTTGTATTCGACTTGACAACGATCCTTTCAATGATCTCGTCGAGCGGTTGTTGAATCAGTTTGTTTATTTTATCCGTCCTCGGTTGATTTATTTTTATCCGGGAAATGGCCTTCTCAAGGGCATCGAGTAATCTTTCTTTTGAAAAGGGTTTTAGCAAATAATCGACAGCGTTCAGTTCGAAGGCTTGAATTGCATATTGATTGTAGGCCGTAGTGAATATTATTTCCGGCTTTTCATCGAGAATTTCGAGCATTTCGAACCCATTCAGTTTAGGCATCTGAATATCCAGAAATACCAAATCGGGTTTAAGATCCTGAATGGCTTTTATCCCTTCAAAACCATTCTCGCATTCTGCAAGAATTTCAACATTCTCCTCTTCTTTCAGATAGTTTTTTATGAGTTCTCTACCCAGTTCTTCATCCTCAATTATGACAACTTTAACTTTTTCCATAGTAGTTAGATTATAAATTTTGAGGGAAAAATATTTTCACTTCGAACGATTTATCCATTCTATTGATCTTAATTAAATCGTCCCGGTTGTACTGTATTTTCATCCGGCTAATAACATTGCTCAGACCAATACCTTCGCCTTTCTTAGTAATAAAGTCCGGATCGTAATCATTCCTGATCACTATTTCCAATACTTCAGGGGAGCATGTTGCAATAATATAAATATTCGATTTCTCAGTGCTTTCATAAATTCCGTATTTGACTGCATTTTCCATAAGAGGCTGCAAAATTAAACCCGGTAAATAATATCGCAGACAAGGTTCCAAAATTTCCTTTTCAACATTCAACCTGTGTCCAAATCGTATTTTTTCAATCTTCAGGTAGCGGTCAATATTTTGTAGTTCCTTTTCAAAAGTGGTAAGCGATTCATTTTTATGGGATAGTGAATACCGTAAAAAATCGGACAGATTAATTACCATATCCTGAGCCCTTTGAGGACTGATCATTGTTAAGGAACTAATACTATTAAGACTATTAAAAAGAAAGTGAGGGTTGATTTGCGATTTCAGAGAGCTTAATTGCGATTCTTTTACCAAAGTTTTCAATTCGGATTCGCGCACCAATTTATCTTTGAAATTCTGATAATAAATAAACAGGTAATAATTTGAAGCAATGAGCACATAGAATAAGAAACCTATACCTATGCGCCAGGGTATCGAAGAATTCAGGTAATTTAAATATTCTTCATCGTTGGCAAAGAGAGAAGTAAGAATAACATACGAGAGCCATACCCAAATACCCACTGCTAATGAGCTTGCTGCAAGATGATTAGTAAAAAAATTGCTGAACCGGTTTTTCTCGATATCAGTATAATATACAGGATACCAAATACCTATACTGAGAATAGCAAAGAGAATATTAAATATGAGACTTTCCAGTATGGAAATAACGAAACCAAAATCGTTGAAATAAACAAGTATGAATGTATTGAGGGCACCAATTATCATCCAGATAATCATGTACCCTATAAGATTTCGCCTGTTTTTAAGTATAGGATGCAGCACGGAAATAACTTATTTTAGGGAGTAATGCTTAAAAGCTTCTTATCTCACCGCCTCCAAACAACAGAAAACCTTTAATTATAAGTTCACTTTCGGAATTAGTAACTGTACTATGTGGCTGAATCCTATGCTTATCAGTAAAGCCGCCGAAAATTGAGACTGCATTTATCCTTACATGCCAGTCCTCAGGTACAATAAGTTTAAGACCACCAAAAACTGCAAGCACATCGATATAATTTTTCCCGGGTGCCATCCTTGCTCTGGCAAGATTAAAATTCGATCCGCCAAATATGGCAAGGACCTTTCCTCCCTGAAAATTTTGTGATAAAATAGTCCGATCACCCCCGCCAAAAACAGCTACTTCATCGATTATATCATCATCGCTCAAATTTTTTTTTTCGCTATGTGAAGGTTCGAATTTTCTGTGAAGAATTATCATTACTCCTATTACAATGAGCATGGCAGGCCAGAAAATTTGCCAGAAATTAAAATTAAGATTTAAAAAATCCCGTAAATACAGAGAGCCTCCGATTATTAGCAGCACAATCCCGGGAGCTTTGTTCTCGTGCGAAAACAGAAAAATAAATCCCAGGCCGATCAAAATAACTTCCCATCGCAGGAGGTATTTTTTTATTTCAAAATCCAGGATTCCCAGGTTAGTTAATAAAATTGCCATGCCGGCAGCCAGGATAAAAAAACCTATTAGGAATCTCTTTTGTGTATGATTCTGTTCCATTTCCAAATCATTTAAATTTATAGTCAAAATTAATTGCTGAATTGCAGGATAAAAACAGTAATTCGGCGAAAAGTTTGTTTTTATCGGTAAACACGAATATAGTAATTCCTAGCCACCAATGAAATAAATATAGTATAACCCTATGAAATCAATAGCGTATACCTTTTTAATAATTACGAAATTTACTAAATTAATACTTTAGAAATACGAGTGAAGATGAAAAATAACGAACTGGTAATCAATTGGATCATCATAATAGTAGTTTTGGTTGCTTCGGTGATATCCTGTGATAAGGAGACCGGATTCAACCTTTTTACACTGCAGCAGGATATTGAGATAGGTGAATCAATGGATAGCGCTATCCGGGCCGATCCGGTTGAATTCCCCATTTTAGATCCTGTGAATTATGCCGATGCTTATCAGTTCATGAACAGTATGATGCAACGTATATTGCAATCGGACGATTTTGTACATAAACAGGATTTTGATTACGAATTAACTATCATTGATAAAGATATTATGAATGCATTTGCTGTGCCTGGCGGTAAACTATATTTCTATACGGGATTACTAAAATATCTCGATAATGCCGGTAATCTGGCTGGAGTACTGGCACATGAAATGGCTCATGTCGACAGGCGGCATTCTTCGGCACAACTTTCAAAATATTACGGTGTAGACTTTATGTTAAATGCCATTTTTGGTGAAGACCAATCGCAACTGCAACAGATAGCCGTTGATTTGGCGGGTGGTTTGGCAGCTTTAAAATTTTCACGCAGCGATGAATATGAAGCCGACGAGTATTCTGTTCGTTTCCTTGACGATACCGATTATTATCACCCCAAGGGAATATCAGGTTTCTTTGAAAAACTAGATCAGGACGGTAAAAACGGGGAAAATTTCGAGTTTTTGAGTACCCACCCCAGCGACGATAACCGCCTGGCCAATATCAATGAAATATGGATAAGTTTAGGGAGTCCCGGTGGTGATTATTTCGAATCGGAATACCTGGATTTTAAAACAAATATGTTACCATAAAAAAAGCCCGGTACTTCAAAAATACCGGGCTTTCTATAAATTTCTTGTTTATTTTGCTTTCCCCTGATTAGCTACCGATTCCATAGCTTTCTTCACTTCATCAGGATCGCCCAGGTAGTAATGTTTAATCGGTTTAAGATCTTTGTCGAGTTCATAAACCAGGGGCATACCAGTAGGTATATTCAGTTTTAAAATCTCCTCTTCACTCATAGAATCGAGATACTTTACTAATGCCCTCAGACTATTACCATGCGCTGCAATAATTACTTTTTTCCCTGATTTAATGGTAGGAGCAATCGTGTCGTGCCAGTAAGGAAGAAAACGAGCCACCGTATCTTTCAGACTTTCGGTTACAGGAAGATCATTGACAGCAACATCACTATATACCCTTAATTTCCCCGGATAGCGGTCATCCGTTTTATCAAGCGGTGGGGGTGGAACATCGTAGCTTCTTCGCCATATCAAAACCTGCTCTTCGCCATGTTTTGCAGCGGTTTCGGCCTTGTTTAAACCCTGAAGTCCTCCGTAATGTCTTTCATTAAGTCTCCACGATTTTTCCCAGGGTATCCAGAGCTGATCCATTTCTTCCAGTGTCAGCCATAATGTGCGTAACGCTCTTTTTAATACCGAAACAAACGCGATCTCAAATTCAAATCCGTTTTCTTTTAATACTTTCCCAGCCTTTTTGGCTTCATTTATTCCTTTTTCTGTCAGGTCAACATCGGTCCAGCCTGTGAAACGGTTTTCCTTATTCCACTCACTTTCACCGTGCCGTAACAATACAACTTTATACATATGCTTTAAAGAATTATTTATTATAGGTGAATTTTATGCTACTTTGCCACCATATATATATCCGATACTCTCCACTGTTTCTTTAACTTTTTCCAGATCGATATGATCGCCCGTAAGTATAACCGTACCGTTATCGACATCGGCAATACTATTATCGACACTTTCAAGCTTTTTAAGATTACTTTCAACTGACATTTTACAATGATTACAACTCATTCCCCTCACAAATACTTTTATCTCATTCATTTCAAAACCGGTTGAGAGTTTATCCTTTGATTTGCTTTTAATTTTTCTAATCAATTTGCGAAGATATATATTCAAAATGAAAAGTGTAATAAGTATACCTGAAATCAAATGTATCCCGTAGGGCAATATACTATGTTCATGCCCTTCGTGCAGTTGAGAGATAGCACTGGTGAACCATTCCCTGGGTAACAGATTATCAATAAAAATTCCTGAAAAAAGTGCCCCGCCAATCAGAGTGATCAAATAGATAAAAAGAGTTTTTTTACCCATACTGTTCCCGATAACCGATATCGTAGCCGCATTGGTTGCGGGACCGGCCATAAGGAACACCAGAGCTGCACCCGGCGATACTCCTTTCATTAAAAGTACCGCCGCTATAGGTACCGAGCTGGTTGCACAGACATATACCGGTATCGAAGCGGCCAGAATAATCAGCATTCCAATGAAATCGTTATGAATATAAGTAGCAAAAAAGTCATTGGGAATAAACACGGCGATGAGTGCCGCAATCAGAAGTCCGATAACGAGCCATTTGGCAATGTCTTCAAGAAATTCAACAAATGCGTAACGGAAAACTTCAATAATGGGATTCTTACGTTTTTGTCCGTTATCAGGAATTACTGAAGTTTCGCTGAACGGTTTTATTTCAAGTGAAGGTTCCATCTTATTTATAACTGCTCCACCAATAACGCCCGTGATAAGAGCAATTATAGGTCTGATAATTGCAAAAGGCAATCCCAGCAAAGAATAGGTAACCATGATGGAATCGACTCCTGTCTGTGGTGTGGAAATCAGAAATGAGATAGCCGCACCTTTCGAAGCTCCGTTCTTATGAATAGACACTCCGGTTGGAATCACCCCACAGGAACAAAGTGGCAAAGGAATACCAATGAGTGCCGCCCGGAAAACCGATTTAATAGTTGAACTTCCCAGCAGACGGTTTATCTTCCCCTGAGGAAAGAATACATGCAACATACCTGCAATCAGGAATCCTAAAAGCAACCAGGGAGCCATATCGAGCACCAAAGCAATTAGCTTTTCAATATATAATGAGAGGTATTGCATAACCTGTCCTGCTTAAGAGTGAATTACACTTTTTTCGTCGCAGCAATTAAACTCGAACTGTACAGTAACATGTGAGATACCAAACTTGTTTAATAAAATGGCTTCAATTTCCGATCGTATTTTGTCAGTTTTACTAAGTGGCAGGTCCTGGGTTAAATCGGCATGACATTCAAAATGGATCTGCTTATCGTCAAGCTTCCAGGCATGTACATGATGTATATTACTGATCTTGCTATGTGTTTCGATTTCCTGTACAATTTGTTGCAGATCGATAGATGAAGGAGTGCCCTGCATAAGTATATCGACTGTTTCTTTCAGCACCAGGAAAGCTTCTTTAAGAATATACAATCCGATCAATACAGTCACTACCGGGTCGATCCAATAAACATTAAAATAATAGATAAGAACGGAACCCACAATTACAGCAACCGACGAAATGGTATCGCCCAGCAGGTGAAGGTAAGCAGCCCTAATATTTAGATTACGCTGCGAGTCACCTTTCAGCAAAATTACCGCGACCAGATTGGCTATGAGCCCTATTAGCGCCACCCAGAACATTACCAATCCCTTTATAGGTTCGGGCGATTGAAAGCGTTTGTATGCTTCGATAAACAGAAATAGCGTGATGACAATAAGAATAATTGCATTCAGCAGGGCGGCAAGGATTTCAATGCGCTTATACCCGAAAGTTTTTCGCTCGTTGGCATTTTTTCTGCTGATAATATTAGCAATATAGGCCAGCATTACAGCAAATGTATCACCAAGATTATGGATGGCGTCGGAAAGCAGAGCAAGACTATTGGAGAGCAGGCCTCCTATGATCTCAGCAAGAGTAATAGTTAAATTTAGTCCAAAAGCAAAAAGGAGATTTTTCCCTTTCAGATTATGGCTGTGATTATGATGATCTTCAGCATGTGACATATTTTCCAGATTAAATTGCCAGCGTTCCTATCGGATCCCAGGGAGGCAAAACAACAGGTTTCTGCTTAAGCTGTTCCAGCATTTCGGGCGAAAGATGTTTTTTATGAATAACAACCTGATAATTATACTCATTGAACCAATCGTCACTCATAATAAAAAATCCCTTTTCTCCACGCTCCTCTCCCCATGAATTTTCAACCTTCCAGCGCGTAGGTTTTCCATTGGTAAGATTTACTCCCGTGAAAACCATTGCATGAGTTAAAAGACTATCACCAAATAGCAGCCGGTTGGCTTTATCTGATTTTGATTGAATCCCCAACGAATAATTAAATAAAAATACGCGTGTATCCATAAGCCCCTTTTTACGTTCGGTCTGCCATCGGATATCACAGCCAAACCAGACAGGTTCCTTATTTTTCAGTTGTATTATAGTGCATTTCTTAAAATCGTCCAGTGTTGTATTCAAATACAGGATCTTTTTACCTTCAGCCAGATTTCCCAGAAAATCGATGGTATAAGTTTTCCCGAATGGTTTATCCGGTGTGGGAGCATGAATCAGACTTACAAATTCATCAAGATCGATACCCACATATTCTTTATAAAATTTTAGGGGAGTCAGTTTTTCGATACTTCTGTGTACTTCCTCCTTATCCTTGTATTCATAATTAAATTCGAATGGCGGATCGCCCAGAAAGTAAGTGAGTATCCGGTAAAAATCTTTTATATACTCTGCTTTACGTTCTCTTAGTGTATCAATGGTATTCCCGGCCGCATAAGATTCGCGTAATTCAGCAGCCCATTCCCGAAGACGGGAAGACAGCAGTTGATTCATCAACTCGCTGTTACTGCTATGAAAAGTTTCCGGCATTATATTCTTAGGAACCGCTCCGTACTTATTTACCAGGTTGACAAACATATCCCACTGGCCACCGTCCTGAAGCGGGTCGTTCAAAAGCCACATGACTATTCTGCTGTAGATATCCTCATCCAGCGTCCGCAGAATCGATTCGAGGAAATAATTTGCCTTCTCCAGCTTATCGAAAAACATGGGATAGTTCTGTGAAAACTCAAAATCTTCAACATTCAGCTTTTTAACTACACTGGAACGAAAAAGGTTCAGGCCTGCAAACATCCAGCATCGACCCGATTTTTCCTGTGAAGTAATTTTCCCGGTTTTAATTTCGTCTGAGAAATTATTCTGTAGGCCTATACGAGATGCATTATTAAACGCGACGGTTTCGATCCCATTTGCAATAATGGCGTTCTTTACAACCTCAGCAGACGTATCTTCAATACCCTGCGTACTATTTTTTCTTAACTCATTACTATCAATTGCTATCCCATTATTCTTCATAAACTGATTCCGGTTAAAAATGTTTTGCCTGTGATCTGACTACAAATATACAAGGCGAAACCACTTTTATTTAAGATAAAAGCCTGAATATGAATATGCTATTCTTATTCAATCCAAATAAATGCAAAGCTAGCAAAAACTTTAAATCAGTTCTTCCGAATCAGGTTTTTTCAATCTGATAGCTCGTCGATTTGCGAAAAACCAGGACAATTCCTGCAATTATGAAAGGAATGCTGAGTAGTTGCCCCATATTTAAAAACATCCCCGCTTCAAAAGCTACCTGATCATCTTTAACAAATTCAATGAAGAAGCGTGCTGTAAATACCAGAATAAAGAACAGGCCGATGAATATACCCTGTTTCAGCCGTGGATATTTCTTATAATACAGGGTGATGAGAATAATAAAAATAATAAGATAACATATTGATTCATAAATCTGCGTCGGATGAAGCGGTACAATCTGTTCGAGTGGTATTCCGCGGGGTGCAAGACGAACAAATTTTACTCCCCAGGGTAAATTCGTCGCAGTACCCACTATTTCGGAGTTGAAAAGATTGCCTAACCTAATAAGGACTGCTGCCTGAGCAGTGACAATAGCAATACGATCCAGAATCCATAAATAGGGTTTTTTAAATTTCCGGGAGTATAAATAAAGCCCTATTAGAAGGCCAATAGCACCTCCATGGCTGGCCAATCCCTGGTAACCGGTAAAATGAAAATTTTTACCCGGTATTCCTTCAAAAGGCAGGATCATCCGAAGCGGATGCCTGAGATATACTTCAGGTTCATAGAAAAGACAATGTCCCAGCCGGGCTCCAATGATAGTGCTTATTACAACATAAAAAGTGAGCTTGTCGAGTAACTCAATCGGGAGCCCTTCCTTCTTAAAGATTTTACTAAGGATATAGTAACCAATAATAAATCCGAAAAGGAAAAGCAAACTATACCAGCGTAATTCGATGAAACCCAGATCGGCAATCTGAGGTTTTACGTCCCATACGATAAAAGCAACCATGTTGAAGTATTATCAGAATTTCGGATATAAAGATAATTATTGAAATAAGATTAACCTTATGAATGTATGAATTAATTCATACTGCATAATTAGCTTAACACATCTTAGAAGAACGTAGTATTAGGATTGAATCGTTTTTGAGTGTTATCCTGAAAATGGTAGTAAGCCGTTAAAATAGTTTTTTGTATTCTCATGTATATTGGGATCTTCGAGAATAGCATTAATAGCTGCCCACCAATAATCGGAATGTTGCTCTTTTGGCAGATTCGCTATTTTCTCCCTGAGTTTTATCCTGTAGGCAATAATTACATAATGCGTACCAAAAGAAGGGTCGTCAGCAAAATTATCATTGGAATAGATATGTTGATACACACCCAGGAAAAAAGCATCTTCGAGCAAAAGCTCCAATCCGGTTTCAGCCTTAGCAATACGTTTGAAAGCTTCACTAAAATCTTCATTTTTAAGTACTCTGCCACCGGGCACAAACCAGAATCCTCTCGCAGGACTATTATTTCTCCATCCTAACAGAATTTCACCTTCAGGATTTTCTATAATCAGATCGATGGAAATCAAAGGTGTATTCTTTACGATCTGCCTGAATTCATCTTGTAACAAAGCTTTCATTTGCTATTATTTAAAAAGTAAAAATACAGATTACAACGAACAATATCTATAGACAGATTAAGCTGCCCCTTCAGGGCGAAGGTTTTGAATATTAACCAATGCCCAAGGCGTTGCCATTGGGCTTAATTTAATAGGGTCTTCAGCCCTATTTATTGAATTGGGTGTTGCAACACTGAACTGAGAAAAATGATAATTATTAGGTAATAAGAAAAGAGCCGCTTAACCGCGGCTTTTTTTATTTATATGGGCTATTCTCTTGTTTTTTGCGATGACCGTGTAAGTTATTG